>CALNAE010000299.1 GCA_937874315.1 uncultured Bifidobacterium sp.
ACCATCATCAATGCGACCGACGCCACTACGACAGCAAACGCCACTACGGTGGCAAACGCCACTACGGTGGCAAATACCACACCGGCCACGGTGTCCGCACCGGTGGCGTCGGCTACAGCCACCACGGACGCCGACACCACCGACACGAGCGTGACGGGATACACGCCGACGTTCGGAGCGACCACGCGAACCGTCGTCTACATCGTCTGCGGCATCCTCGGCATGCTCGGCCTGCTCGCCGCGGTGGCCGCGTTGGCGACCAATGCTCCCGCGTGGCTGACGCTCGCGTCCAGCGCCATCGCGTTCATCGCGCCGTACATTGCCAACATGTTCGGCGTCGCCTACAATCCCCTCAAAATGGCGGGCAAGTAAGCGCCTGCGATATCGACCACACGATACGGTAATCGCCCTCATCTCCTTCGGGAGGTGGGGGCGATTTTCTGCGTTCGGCAGGCGATTATGTGCCACGTACCTTTTCAATCCACTGGTGTTTTGCCACCGGCGAGCACGTTGACGCTCGGCCTACGTTTGAGCGGTTTGTCGGACGGTCCCTTGACATACGGGGGTATCCAAATCTTCCGATGCTTCGACCATCTGACGCCATACGCCTGATTGAGATAGTGACCGCGCACAATCCACCGGTGCGAATACTCACGGTTCGTGCGCCCGGTCGGATCATCACCGGTATCCGTATTGCGCACGTATACCAGCCGCACATCCGGGTCATCCCGGTCGCGCATGGCCTTCGCCAAGGCTCTCGGCATCAGACCGTCAGCCCGTTCGTCCCAAGCTCCGTTACGTCGTTCGGAGACCGTGCGAACCTTGCTCAATGCCCATGTGGCGCGCAGCAGAGCGTCAACATACTGTTTCTGTCTGACGGTCATCGACCATTTGTTGACGGTGGCGACGGGGCAGAAGATGGCGTCCTCAAGCAACGCTGCGTCGGCGCTCAGGAGCCAGTAATGCAACCCCGGCTCCACGCCGTCTGGTGGGTTATCGACGATGTCCCAGTACAATCCAGTCACGCTGGCGGACCGGAGGAACGGGCTGTAACGCAGTTCTACGTCAAGGTCGATGCCACCGGCCCAAATAACGACGCCTTGGCTGGACGGGGGATTGCTCTCGCCCGCCTCTCCATGTTCCATCCAGTCTCGTGCGGTGTCGATGGCGAGGGTCGTCATATCGCGGGTTATCCACCAGAGCTGCGCTTTGGGATAGTCAGCTACCTCCCTGCCGATATCCTCGTGTTCGGTCCCTCCACCTCCCACGGCAAGCGCGGACAGATTGACCTGCACGGCATACAGGCGTTGCGCCATCAATGGCAACCAGCGCGGCGCGAGGGGGATGCCGGAACCAGTTTTCGACGCCATCGGTCACCTCAGATGGTCGCATATCAGGGCGTCTATGATGGCGGCTTGCGTTTTACCGGTGCGCGACGATTCTAGGTCGAGCACGCGCTTGGCGTTGGCGCTGATCCTCACCCCGATCAGCACATCCCCATCGTCTTCGGAGACGGGGCCGAACGCGCTCTCGTATTCGTCGGCACTCAGATTTGCCTGCGCCCATTCGCTGGCCGATTCGAGACTCAGAGGTGTGATCTGCTCGCCGCCGCTCCACTCGTTCTGCCCGCGTGATTCCGCGTATTTGGACTGTGGGCCGCCGAAACCGTGCAGGAAGTACTCTCCGGTGCGCTTGCGGTATAGGTCTTCTTCGCAATGTTCGAAACTTCCCGGCTGCCCCCAGTCTGCGGAGCCGATGAACTTGGCCGATTCCGTGTCGTATCTTTTGTTGTCGATTATCTTTTTCATAATATCCTCCTGTTTGGATTGTCAAGGTTATTGAATTATTTTGATGACGACCGGGTCCTTGATGATCACTTCGTCGACGTCGTTGACGTTGACATCGTCGTATTCGTTTCCCGCGATGATGGCCGCGTGGGCGAGTCCGAATTCGGATGCCATCTCGATTGCCTTGGCCGCCGAGCATGCCTGAGCGCCAATGCCGTAGGTGCAGATGCCGTCAAGCTGCTCCGGGGTCTGATCGTCGGGATCGTTCACGCTTCGATGCGAGATCGGACCAAGTTGGAATTCCTGTTCCTGCACCCTCAAACCAAGGATGTGGAAGGTGCCTTGCTCGGTCTCGTAAACTCCGGAGCCGAACTCATCGAGTTGATCATCAAGATCGATAAGGTCATTTTCGGTGATCCGCAGCTCTTTCATCTCGCGCTCCTTGTTGCCTTGCCTTGCTAACAATATAAGTATATAACATAATTGCTAGCAATGCAAGGCAAGGGGGTGTAACTAGCAAACCTTCACAATTCGATTCTCCGCCGCATCGCCTCGGCCTCGGACTCTCGATGCACCACACCCCACACCTCGCTCATCGTCCCCTCCGAAAGCAGCCCATCATCATACAACTGGTGCAAGGCCGCGTCGAAAGCACGTAGGTCGCGCAGGCGGAGCGCGTCAAAAGCATCATCGGTCATCAGACAAGCGTA
>CALNAE010000300.1 GCA_937874315.1 uncultured Bifidobacterium sp.
AATGCATACGGCGTAGCCATATACAACCCTGCAAGCCTAACCCATGGCTGGGACCGACCAGGGCACGTCTACCACAGCTGCACGGCGATGCAATCCTGACCGCTGTATCCGTTGCTTGAGCACCATCCTTTGGCATCATCGACAGAGCTGAACCGCTCGCCGGAGAGCACCACGTAATAATCGGCAGGGTTGCCATCCTTGAGATAGTTACTATGATCGGCGGCCCAGATCAATATGGCATTGCTGTGTTGAATACGCATATGAATGAACTGCTCATCGATGTCACGATAATGCCAGGTCTTACCCTCGGCTTGAAGACCATATTTTTTACTGGAAAGCTGTGTGGTGTACTGATTGTCCAACCCCGACGCCTCAGAACTGTCGTGCGAAATCTGAGCGGTCAGTGCGGTTTGGGCATACCGTTCAATATCCGAATCCCGCACATTCCTTCCCGCGTATGCGCCGTCGGGAGCGCTCAGCGCATTGCCGTTCCCATCTTCACCTGCTTGGAACATGACTTGGGCATTGGAGGCGTCGATCTGATCGAATGGGCTCCAATACTGGGATAGCCCATATGACAACTTGATCGAGGCATGCCCACCGTTGAAAACAATCGGCTGGCGCGCGAAATCGAATACTGCAGCCGCCACCACACCGTTATTATTCCGGATCGTCACCTCCACATGTGATCTGGCGAATTGCGCGCCGCTACGTTCGCAGCTGGTATCTACGTCGATTGCAGCGATGAGCATGTCACCGTCATGGTCCGTTGAAGCCAGCTCCGCAGTTGGTGGTGTAGCGCATGTTTTTGCCGAGGAAGACGGGTCATTCGACTTTCCGGCACTACCGTTCACCTCTCTCCCCTGTTGTTGCACGGACCCGCCGGAACGATCCAGCCCAGCGGTCAACGTCGCTTGCGGCCGGAACACGAACCACCACAGCCCTGCAGCCAAAACCGCCATGGCAAGCAGAACCGCCATGGCAACAACCCATATCTTCTGAGACCCGATCCTCGATGATGTCCGACTCGCAGCGGGCTTGGGCCCTTGACGAATCGGCAGATGGTCGGGAGGCATCACCGGCGGAACAATTGGGGCTGTGCCCACATTCTCCGCCGCCTGCATGATATCGTCGATCACAACCCGCGTCCCCAACAATTCCCCGCAATTCTGGCAAAATCGCATCGTCGCATCTATTTCGGATCCGCAATTGGGACAAACGCCTGGCCCTTCGTGGGCATCATGGCGAGCAACAGCAGCCACCGTTCGCCCCACATTTGCGCCACACGCACTGCAGAACACATCGTTCTCGCCTATCTGCGCACCACAATGATCACAGTGTCTCATGATTTCCCCCTAATCAACCAAACCCCATCTGACGCATATAAACATACCTCACAGGGACGCTAACCTTGCAAGACCATTGTCCCTCAAGACAACCCGACTAACAGCTCCGGAAGAACAAGAGCCGTCCGGACAGTAATTTGTTGTCACCATCCGATATTATTTTTCCACGAGAAGGCCAATTGACATGAACTCTAGGGGGCACTCATGTTCTGTCCGCATTGCGGCACGCAAACAAACGACGACGCGCAGTTCTGTACACATTGCGGGACCGAAATCCCTCGACGGACCGCGCAAGCTACATCAATGCCGCCATCAACACCAACACTGATAACACAACACGATACTGTTCAGTCAACAGTTCAACAGGCGCCGACATCTGAAACGCCAACGCTTGAAGCACCGACACAACTGATGTCAACACAGCCACCAACGCAGCCATCGATGCCACCTGAATCTGCACAACAGCATCCGCAACCGACGACACAATCAATCGCGCAAGCTGATGCTCAATTCAGCACGCAACCCGTTTCGCAGCCGCCGACACAACCTGTGGCAATTCCTACCCCCTCACCCGTCGCCGCATTGGCGAAGCAACTCACCAGCACCACGTCGATGCATGCCATGGGACTCTCATTAGCAATTGGCGTGCTCTCAGCAATCGCCATGTCGCTCTTGACCACGCTACTCGTTATGGTCGTTGGAGTCTCGGCCCTCAGCCAGCTCAACAGCGCAGGTAATCTCTCCAGCGTTCTCAAGAACTCCGGAATATCCTCCACAGTTTCAGGAACCAACTTCTTCCAGTTGATTATGTTCATGATGGCAATGGGCGTCTCCGGCTTGTTCTCGGTATCTGCCAGTATCTCGGGCATGTCACTCGGCGGGCTCGGCGTCAGCGCATCTGGATACATCTGGTTCCCGATTACCCTCACCGGCATCGCCTTGCTCCTCGGCACGGCCTTTGGCGCATACTTCTTAGCACATCGTTCCCCAGTACGGTTCGTCTGGACCGGCGTCGCCAGTTCGGGAGTCGTCGGATTGATTGCCGGGTTGACATATCTGCTCCTGACCAGTCTGTTCTCGCTCTCATCAAGCTCATCAGTTCAGAGTGTCAGCGCACAAGTCCAAATCCACGGCAATTCCTTGCGAACCTTCGCCATGGCTTTCCTCTTGGCTTGCCTAGGTGCGTTAATCGGGTATGCCCTGTCTGATGCGGCCCCAGAAGGTGCCAATGTTTTTCATGCGGCGTGGCTTTGGGCCCATCGCACACGTGGCTTCGCACGGACATGCATCGAATCGCTAGCCATTTACTCAGTGGTCTTCACAACACTGGCCGTAATCGCTCTTATCGTCGTGTCCATCACCTCGGGGCATGCCCAGATAATCCTGTTCTTCCCGCTTCTGCTACCGGCGTTGCCGCTGCTTATATTTGCACTGTCTTCATTCGGCGCGATTGAAGTAGTCGCAACCGGCCAGACTACGCAGACATCGTCACTGTTCAATACATCGTTCATATCTGACGGCGGATGGTCGCTCTGGCTTGGCTTCCTTGTATTTCTTCTGAGCACCTTATACATTGCATTGCGAGCATCAGCCCGTAACCTGTACGACAAACAGTACGCACAGTGGCCACAAACGTGGAAAGCTCCGGTAGCCATAGGCGTGTCATGGATACTCTTCCAATATCTTGCCGTCAACAGTTCGGCCGGGGTCAATGCCGGGGCATTGTCGCAACTCACCGGATCATCCTCTTCGGCGCAAGGGATTTTTTCCTTTGGCCTGCAACCATGGTATTTCCTCCTCATCGGCCTCTGGGCGTTCGCCATTGAAGCGATCGCCATGACATTTGGTCCAACGCTCGTCATCTCCATGCCAAAAATATGGTCGTGGTTCGTCGGCGGCACTGTACGGCCTTCGTCGAATACATCGGGGACGGCATTACTGGCCCAGTCCGCGATAACTACAGCCTCCGCTCCAACCGCGCAGCAGCAGTTTACACAAACAACGGCTCCCATTGCAGCAGCAGATCCCACGCGGCCAACTTCACTTGGCACCCCCGTCATGCCGGTACCCGCCACAACGCCTGCCGCAATGCAAACTGCCGCCACGGCCAGGCCACTCAGTGCCTCACAACGGCGGATTATCCTATTAGTTTCACTGATTGTCGGCATAGGTGTTGTGCTTGGCATTGCCTATACGATTGCGAGCAACACGATTTTCAGCGCTCAGAACGTCGCCAACACATATATGTCCGACATCGCATCCGGTCATTATGACAAGGCCACCGCGCTGGCCAACCCGCATCTCAGCTCAGCCAAAGCGGCATTGCTGACCGATGAAGCCGCATCCGGTAAGAACACAACGATATACAACCAGAAAGTCACCGGCACTCGGCATCAGTCCGACGGATCAACCTCTGTCGACGTCAGCTATATGTTGAACGGGCAGACCTACTACGACGCTCTTACCATAAGCCCTTCAGGCTCCAAATTTGTCATTTTCAAAAATTGGAACATCACAACGCCGCTGATTAAAAAGGTGTCGATCGAGGTGCCGTCAGCTGTCTCGAACATTACGGTCAACAACGTTACAGTAAGTACGAAGAATTCAGCGGAAGACAACAGTAGCGACGACGAAGGAACCACACTGACGTTGAACGCTTATCCAGGTACCTACATCGCAAGCCTGCCACATTCGGACTATCTATCGGCATCGCCAGTAACATTACGTGCAACAACAACCTACGCCGATCCTCAAATCCTTCACGTCAAAACTACCCAGAAGCTCTCCACAGCCATCACCACTACAGTTCGTGAGAAAATCGACGCCTGTGCCAAATCTACCGATGCGAATCCCAA
>CALNAE010000301.1 GCA_937874315.1 uncultured Bifidobacterium sp.
AATGTTCCCGAAATCTGGAGAGTCATATCCCGAACTTCGTTTTCCTGGTTTTGCTAACGCTTTGGAACAGCGGAAGCTTGGTGAGCTCGAAAAACATGGACGAATTCATCTTGGACGTGGGCATGTTATTTCCACCAAGGATATTCAAACTTGCCCCGGGAATTATCCCATTTACTCATCGAGCGCTCATAATAACGGCGAAATGGGTCGGTATGGACTTTACATGTTTGATCGTGAACTCATTACTTGGTCGATTGATGGGGGTGGAGATGTGTTTTATCGGCCAAAACACAAGTTTTCTGTCACAAATGTATGCGGATTCATCGAGACCGATGAGTCTGTAGATGAATCGTTTTTGGCGTATCAGATGAAGCTGCGGCACGGTCTCATCCATTTCGATTACACAACTAAAGCCCATCCATCGGTAATCCGGAATCTTTATACACTTGGGTTCCCTCCAATATCAGAGCAACGTCAGATCGGAGCCTTCTTCAAGCGGCTCGACGACCTCATCGCCCTTCATCAGCGTAAGCTTTCCCACCTTCAACAGCAGAAAAAAGCTCTGCTCCAACAGATGTTCGTATAAGGAGAATCGGCATAATCATGAGCAACACCCTGGAAACCATAACTTCGAAGCTTTGGGCAATGGCGAATGAGCTCAGAGGCAACATGGATGCCTCCGAATACAAGAATTACATCCTCGCCTTCATGTTTTACCGCTACCTGTCCGAACATCAGATGGATTATCTGCAGAAAAACGACGTCCTCGACCTGAAAGAGGGCCAGACTGTGGAGGAAGCGTACGCTGAACAGGCTGCGGGGGATTCTCTCAGTGACTATCTGGAAGATATCTCTGCCTATCTGGGGTATGCAATCGAGCCGAAAGACACATGGGAATCGTTGATTCACAGAATCGACGACAATATCATCGTTCCGGGTGATTATCAGACTATCTTTGATGATTTCAACAAGTACACTTCGTTGAATAAACAGGCATCCCGAGACTTCCGAGGAGTGTTCAACGACGTCAATCTTGGTGATTCACGGCTTGGATCAAGTACCAACGACCGTGCGAAATCCCTGAATCGCATCGTGAAACTAATTGATGGAGTCGAGTTCAAAGATGAGCACGGCAAGGATCTGTTGGGCGGCATCTACGAATATCTCATCGGCATGTTCGCAGCGAATGCCGGCAAGAAGGGTGGGGAGTTCTACACTCCGCATGAGGTATCCCAAGTGCTGGCGAGGCTGGTGGCTAGCGGTGCCTCGTCGGCTGGCGGCGAGTTCAGCGTGTACGATCCGACGTGCGGTTCTGGATCTTTGCTGCTGACTGTACAGGATGAGCTTCCACGTGAGGACAGGCCTGGGGTCGTTAAATTCTATGGCCAGGAATTGAACACCACCACGTACAACCTCGCACGCATGAATCTCATGATGCACGGCGTCTCGTTCAACAACATGACGTTGTCGAACGCGGATACGCTCGAAACCGATTGGCCTGATGGTCCTGACAAGAATGGAATAGACCATCCGCGCACCTTTGATGCAGTGGTCGCCAATCCGCCGTACTCTGCCCATTGGGATAACAATGAGAACAAGCTCAAAGACCAGCGGTTCAATCCGTTCGGTGCCTTGGCGCCGGCTTCGAAGGCTGACTACGCCTTTGTGCTGCATAGCCTGTACCATCTCAACGCGAACGGGACCATGGCGATCGTGCTGCCGCATGGCGTCCTGTTCCGTGGAGCGGCCGAGGCCAAGATCCGCAAAGCGCTGATCAAGTCCAGCGCTTCACAGTCCCAGGGCAACTATCTTGATGCCGTCATCGGGCTGCCGGCGAACCTGTTCTATGGAACCGGCATCCCCACATGCATCCTGGTGTTCAAAAAGAACCGGGACAGGAAGGATGTACTGTTCATCGACGCCAGCAAGGAGTTTGCGAAGGGTAAGAATCAGAACCGGCTCTCCACGGACAATATCGACAAGATCATCGATACCTATCGTGCGCGCAAGGATGTCGAGAAATATGCACACGTCGCTCCGCTACAGGAGATCATCGACAACGATTTCAATCTCAACATCCCGCGTTACGTCGACACCTTCGAGGAGGAACCTCCCATCGATCTGGATGAAGTCAACAAGCAGCTCAAACAGGATGATACGGAGATCGCGGAGGCCGAGGCCAAACTCAAGGCACAACTGCAGCTGTTGGGCGTTGAGATATGAACTGAGACGATTTTACAACGGTCAGTCCGCATATTTTCGAAGAGCTGCCACAGGGCAAGACTTTACATATGCCGATCGGGGGAGTGAGATGCCTGCAGCAATGCCGTTGAGAGTATGCGCGGCAGATGGTGCCGAATCTGACGATCCGTGTGAACGCTGTGCAGGGTCGGACGTAATCGGTGGACTCCTTAATGGCCTCGACAAGGGCGATGACACGGGTAAATAATGATGTTGGAAAGGCCGACCATAACGGGTATGTAGGTGCCTATTGCCATTGCTGGTTGTGTGCTGACCAATTTTTTCCTTGGGTTTCACCTGCGATCGCGGGGTCGATCAAGCGTGATACGAGGACGGCTGCTGATTCGACTGTCGGGAAACCGGCGCAGTGCGGAACGGGTCTGCTTTGTCTGGCGTAGCCGCGTCCCCAAGTTGATGGGACGGTGAATTGCTCGAATGGTTTCATATTCCTTCGTTGGCGTTCGGTTTCAATCGCGAGTCTGAGCGCGTCGCCATCGATGTCCTGTGTGACGGCAAACACCACGATGTCGACGAGATCCTTCTCGCGACTGGATGGACGGCCGTCGTAGCTGGTCATCGTGGCGCAGACCTTGTCCGCGATCTGGTCCACGACCGGATAGAGGCGATACGGATTGCTGATGAGCCGTGGCAAGTCGAGTGCCGTCTTGGGGCGCATGGTCTGGATCTCATCGGTCATGCCCGCGCCGACAACGAGATCGATATGTACGGTGCCCTTGCTTGCGGTGCCGATGAACACGTTGAAAAACACTCGATACCCATCGACGTAGGGCTGGGTGGCATCGCCAAGGGACGGCTCATGCCCAGCGTATTCGAATCGGAAATGGTCGCCGAGGTCGATTGCGGCGAGTCGTCGAAGATCTGCCAGCGCCTGATTGAGGGTGAAGCCCTGACGGTAGAGGTCGATGTCGTGGGTGGATCGGGTGGAAGGGACTCTGGCCAGCATGCCTGTGCCGCCTTTCAGCACCCATTCCGATTCGTCACCCTGGGAGAATATTCGGCTGAGGAAACGGTTGAAATACTCTAGTTCGATGCGTTTGCCCGTATCCAGCGCTGGGTCGGCCTGTGCTGCTTTGTGAGCAGCGGTTTTTATCGCCGCCTCCACGCCGCGGGCTGTTGGATATGGCTCTGGGCTTGCGGTCACTGCTTCGCCTCCTGACTTGTTGTGTT
>CALNAE010000302.1 GCA_937874315.1 uncultured Bifidobacterium sp.
TGGAATCGTCGTTGAGTCAGTCATGAGTTATAAGTGTGCTTTCATAAGTGGACAAGTGGTGAGTGATACGTGGTATGTGGTATGTGATGCGTAGTACGTGCAAGTTGTGCGGCGAGGGAGGAGCCACCGGCGCATGTGAACCGAACCGATGAGTTGGTGGGCACTCGGAATGGCAACGCACAGTGGCCGGAAGTCGCAAACCCAAACCAATCGGGGTTTTCGGCTTCCGGCCACTGCTGGAGAAGAGGAGATCAGCCCTTGACGGCGCCGATCATCACGCCCTTGTTGAAGTACTTCTGCAAGAACGGGTAGATGACCAGCAACGGCAGGGTCGACACGATGATGATGCCGAACTTGATCTGATCGGCGAAGTTTTGCGCCTGCAGGGCACTCATACTGGCTGTATTATCACCATTGGTCGCCTGATTCGCCAGCAAAATCATCTGCAAGATATTCTGCAGTGGCTGCTGATCCTGATCTCGGATGTAGATCAAGCCCGTGAAGTAATCATTCCAGTGACCTACAAAGCAATACAGCCCGATGACCGCGATGATGGCGCTGGACAACGGCAGCACGATCTTGAAGAAGAAGCCGAAGTAAGAGACTCCGTCGACTCGTGCAGAATCCCGTAGTTCCTCGGGAATCGAGGACTCGAAGAACGAGCGCGCGATAATCATGTTGTACACCCCGAACGCACCCGGCAGGATGAAGACCCACATGCTGTTGAGGAGATTCAGCTGCTTCATGAGCAGGTAGCTCGGAATGAGTCCGCCGCTGAAGAACATCGTAAAGGTGAACAGGAACATGATGACACGGCGCGGCTTGAACTCACGACGGGACAACGCATATGCCGAGGGAATGGTCACGATGAGATTCACAGCGGTCCCAACGAATGTGTACAGGATCGTGTTGCGATATCCAATCCAAATGCGGCTATCCGTCAGAATTTTCTGAAATCCAGTGAACTCTATCCCTTGGGGCCACAAAATGACCTTACCCGTGGCCACAGCAGTCGGATCAGAGAATGATGCGATGATGATGAACCATAGCGGATAGATGACCACGAGCACGATGGCAAGGATGACCAGGGCGATGATGATGTCAACCACCCAATCACCCACGGTTCTCTGCTGAGACATGTGTTTGTTGAAAGGAATTTCACTCTGCGGGGCCTTCGCAGCGACAGCTGCTGACGCCGTGGGCATATCGTTCTGAGCTAATGACATTTTGACCGCTTTCCTAGAAGATGCTCGTATTGCTGGCACGTTTTGCAATCGTGTTCGCGATAATCAAGAAGAAGAAGTTCACGACTGAATTGAACAAACCAATCGCCGTTGAGTACGAGAACTCATTATCAAGAATTCCGATGCGGTACGTATAGGTTGCGATGACCTCCGACGCCGTCACATTCAAGGTGTTCTGCATTAGCCAGATCTTCTCAAAGCCCACGCCCAGAACCGAACCCATATTCAAAATGAGCAGTACGCCGACGGTCGGCATGATGGTGGGGATGTCGACATACCGAATGAGCTGTAGCCGACCGGCGCCATCAATGCGCGCCGCCTCGTACAAAGCAAGATCTACCGAAGACAAGGCTGCCAGATAGATGATGCAATTCCAACCCGTGTGCTGCCAAACCTCGGATATCCAGTAGATAGGAGTAAAAGCATTTGGATCTCCCATAAGGCTTGTTTTTCCAAGGAAGCGACCCAGCAAACCAGTACCTGGAGAAAGAAAAATCTGCAGGATGGAAACCATGACAACCGTAGAAATGAAGTGCGGCATATAGGTAATAGTCTGGACGAAACCCTTAATCTTCGAACTACCTATCTGATTGATCAACAGTGCGAGGATAATTGGCGCAATGAAGCCCATCACCAAGGTCCACAGACTGATACGGAAGGTATTCGTAATGATCTCAGCAAATAACGGGTCATTGAAGAACTGACGGAAATATTGCCATCCGACCCACTGCCCACCAGTCAAACCTTTAGTGAAGTCGTATGTTCTGAATGCCAGCTGCACGCCGTACATTGGAACATACGCAAACAGCACGACGAAGAAAATCGAAGGCAGGACAAAAATCCATAGCTGCCAATACATTCGAAAATGCTGGACAATACGTTTATACAGCGGTTGATGCTTACGTTCTTCGACATTATCTTTCACTGCGGTTACCGAGCCGCTTGGGGCTGCATCCATGAGATTCCTCTCCGTTCCTAGATCTGATAGACGAACGCCGTCCAAGGAGAAAGTTCCCCCTTGGCAACACTATTGACAAG
>CALNAE010000303.1 GCA_937874315.1 uncultured Bifidobacterium sp.
GGATAGGTCAGGCACACGGGTGAGCCTGATTAATGGGTGAGCCTGATCGGCCGGTGAGTCCCGTGTTGTCGCGGTCTTTCGCATCCGGTCGTTGCACGTCGATGGGTATCGACACGACCATGACGGTTCCCTGCGGCGTAGAGGATTGGACATGGATGGTCCCTCCGTAGCGCGACACCGTCTGTCTGGCGAGTGCGAGCCCTAGCCCGTAGCCCTGATGGGCGGTGCCGTGATCGTCACGGGCAAATCTGCGGAACCATTGCTCCGGGTCTCCGCTCATGCCGGTGCCGTGATCGCGTATGCTGATCACGGCGAACGCGGCGCGGTTGCGCCCTTTGCCGCGCGTCTCACGGGCCAGCGATATCTCGATGGATCCGTTGATCGGCGAGTGCGCCACGGCGTTGTCCAACACGGCTACCAGACATCGTGTCAGCCCCGTGCCATCCACGGTGACGGTGATCTGGTTTTCGTCGTCGCGGCGGTCCGGATTGGTGGTGATGTCGGTATTGGTATTGGTATTGGCGTCGGTACCGGTATCGACGCCACCATCAATACCGGTGTTGACGGTTACGGCCCGGGAACGTGCCAGCGGCTCGATCGCGGCAACGGCGTCGTTGATCAGCGGGAGGATCGGCTGGCTCTGCGCATCCAACGAGCCGCGGGCGGCCGACAGCAGATCGGTGATGATGTCGTTCATCCGATCGATGTCGCCGCGCAGTTGTTCGAAGGCGGAGGATCCGTCGTCCCCTCGGCGCAGCCGCTGTTCGAGCACGTCGACCCTCATGGAGATCACGGCGAGCGGTGTCCTGAGCTCGTGGCTGGCGTCGGCCACGAAGTGCCGCTGCAGCCGCAGCGCCTGCTGCAATGGTTCGATTTCGCGTTTCGAATAGTACCATCCTGCGCATCCCGCGGAGATGACGTTGACGATGATGAACACCACGATCAGCGTGATTGCCTTGCGCACGTCGATGACCTGCAGGCCGCCTCTGAGACCTTCGATCAGGGACGACTTGCCGGTGAGACCCTGCTCGGCGAGTTCGTGGCGGGAACCGATGATCACGCCGAGCACGACCAATATGCCGACGACGAGCGTCTCGATGCTCATGAACAGCACCAGTCGTGTGGTGATGGACCGGTAGGGGCTGCTGCGATGCTGTTGGTCGTGCCGGCGGTCTCGGTCGCGCTTCCTGCGAAGGATCATTGTGCCCGTGGCTCTCCGATGAGGTACCCGCGTCCTCTGACGGTGTCGACCAGGTCGTGCACCGTTTTCTTCCTCAGGTACGAAATGTAGACGTCGATCGTTCCCGCGCTCGTGCCTTCGCTGAATACGCCGTTGAGCAACTCGGCACGGGAGAAGACGTGATTGGGAGAGGACGCGAGCAGCGTGAGCAGGGACAGCTCCGTGCTTGTCAGCTCCACGCGTTCGCCGGTGGGGGATTCGATGGAGCAGGTGATCGGTTTGAGCGTCCAGTCGCCTATTTCGATGGATTGGGATGGGGCGTGATAGCCGCGAATCAACGCACGCAACCGTGCCGAGAATTCCGAGAAATGGAACGGCTTGGTGAGGTAATCGTTCGCCCCCTCGTCAAGCCCCTGCACGATGTCATCGGTATCGCCCAACGCGGTCACCAGCATCGCCGGCGTGGTATGGCCGACGCCGCGTTCCGCTCGCACGATTTCGAGGCCATCGCCATCCGGCAGACGACGGTCAACCACCAGACAGTCGTACCCGCCCGCGGCCGCCAGCCGCAGACCCTCCGCCTGCGTGGTCACCCAGTCGACGCGATAATCCGGAAGCAGCAATTCATGGAGCATCGAACCGAGTCGATGATCATCCTCGATGAGCAGGATATGGGGGAGCGTGAGACGCTCCGGATTGAATGCGGTGCCAGCGTTGGGAATCATTGACATATGCTTTCTTGTGGGAAGGGGGACGATTGTGGTGTCGTCCGCCCCGTAATGTCCCATGATACCCATGAAACATCGGCAGGATACCATCGCGATACATAGGATTCGCTAGGAAACGCGAACATCCGTATCGTCGTCGAGTCTTACACTGGGACACTATGCATGCTTTTTTCCAAGCCGCCCACATGACGTGTCGTCTGCCAGCCCAGGGTGGCGAACACACGTTGTTCGACGATTTGGAATTCTCGATGGACCAAGGTCAGATCGTCGATCTGGTGGGGCCTTCCGGAGTGGGCAAAAGCACGTTTCTGATGGGCGTGGCGCAGCTGGATCCCCATTGCACCGGGGAACTGTCTCTTGAGGGACGCGATGCCGGCGGCTATGGCATGCGTCAATGGCGCGTGCTGGTGTCCTATCTTCCGCAAAGCCCGATGCTGATCGGCGCGACGGTTGCCGATGTGATTCGGTTGCCGTGGCGGTTCGCGGTACGCAGACAGGCCCTTGCGACGTCGAGGCGCTCAAGGGCGTTCGCCGCCGCGCGCGAGCTTGTCACCTCGAAATCCGGTGTCGTGTATGGCCCCGATGATGACGAGATTCGCGGAGCCCTTGACGACCTCGGGTGTGCGGATATCGAATTGCATCGGCCGTCCCACGATCTTTCCGGGGGGCAGATGGCCCGGGTGAGCCTGTGCCGCACATTGCTGACCAGACCCAAGGTACTGCTCGCGGACGAGGTCGATTCGGGACTTGATGACGACAACGCGGCGAAGGTCGCCGAAACCATGCGTATAGCAGCGCAACGGGGGACTTCGATCATCAGAGTGAGACATCGCGCGCCGGACGGTTTGGCGGATCGCATCGTAACGTTGAGTGAGGGGAGACTGCTGTGAGTTCCGGCTCCTATGATATCGATCTGTTGGGATTGGCCGTCGCGCTATGCATGGCCGCGGGGGCCGCGTTGTTCTCCGGCCTGCTCAAGCTCGGCGTCGGTAAATCACTGCTGATAGCCTCCTGTCGTTCGCTGTTGCAACTTCTGGCGATGGGGCTGGTGATTCAGTTCATCATCAAAAGCAACAATCCTTGGCTGGTGATGGCGCTGGCCGTCGTCATGCTATGCGCGGCGGTGCAGATCACGCTTGCCCGCGCCCACGGCATCCCCAAGGGGCTGGCATTCCCGGTGTTTCTCACGCTGGCGGTCACCATGCTGTTTATGGTCGCGCTGGTGGGGGAGCTGATCATACGCCCGAAGCCTTGGTACGCGCCCCAATTGCTGTTGCCGCTGATCGGCATGATGCTGGGCAATTGCGTCTCGGCCATCGCCGTGGCGATGAGCCGTTTCTATGAGAGCATGGAAGAGCGTCGCGATGAGATCGGCACGATGTTGGCGTTGGGAGCAAGCCCTTGGGAATGTTCCAGGACCTCGATAGTCTCGTCGATGCGTCTCGGCCTGTTGCCCACCGTGGCCTCGTTGGCTTCCTCGGGCATCGTCACGATTCCCGGCATGATGGCCGGCCAGGTCATCGCGGGCGGAGATCCATTGGTGGCCGCGAAGTACCAGTTCGTGGTGTTCGCGGCGATCGCCGCACTGACGCTGTTGGCGGATGCGATCATCATGACCAGAATCTACCGCACCTGTTTCACTGACCGCGATCAGTACCGGCCTTGGATTTCGCGCACCTCTTCCAAGGCATGAGTCGCCGCCCGTTCATTCGCATTCGCGTTCAGAAAACGTCTTTGAACTATTCAGATAACGTGCAGCAAACGTTACGGTTCATATCACGCGAACGTGACAATCTATGATCATCCGCCGAAGAAAGCATCGACGGCTTACGGTTTTTCACTTTTCGCGATGCGTCACCCGTATTCGCAAGGTCGAGAGGTCAGACATGAACAGAACAGGCAAAATCGGTGTCGCGGCCGCATCCATGACGGCGCTCGCACTTGATGTCGCCGCGATCGTGGTTGTTCCGCAACTGAGGATACAGCAGAGCCAGGCGGCGCTCGCACAGGCGGCGTCATCCGACACTCGGAGTTCGAGTTCCGGTAACAGTGGCGGCGGCTCGTCCAACGCCACTTCGACGCCGACCTCCGGATCATCGAGTTCATCAAGCTCCTCATCCAGCTCGACGTCTTCGACGGGCCTGAAGGACGGGACCTATACCGGAGCCGTCACTGCGACGGGTCGTGGTGACGTCCAGATCAAGATCACGGTGTCCAACGGTTCGCTGACCGCGGTCAATGCCTTGCAATACCCGCAGGACAATCCCGAATCATCATCGATCAATCAGCAGGTCATCCCCGTGTATGTCAAGGAGGCCCTCACGGCCCAGAGTGCCTCGATCCAGGCGGTGTCAGGTGCGACCGAGACCTACGACGGGTTCACCGGATCGTTGCAGGACGCCATCAACCAGGCGAAGAGGTAGGGCGTCATGGACACGTTCGTGCTCAATGTCATGAATCTGCCGTTCACCATCATGTTGGAATCCCGCCATCGCGAAACGGATATGCATTCGACCGTGGATCGCATCCATGAGGTGCTCGTCGATGTCGATCGACGATTCTCCCCGTTCCGGGACGATTCGCTGGTCAGTAGATTCAGGCGCGGGGACCGATCGATGTCCCGGGATCAGGACTTCAGTGAGGTCTATATGCGCGCTCTGTTGGAACGTGTGGAAACCGACGGGTTATTCGATCCCTATTTTCGCGGCGGCTATGACCCCACCGGTCTGGTTAAAGGTTGGGCGGTGAATCGGGCCTTCTCCTTGGTGCTCAGGCCGCTGCTGAGTCAAGGTCTGCTCACCGGCGCCGCGATCAACGCCGGGGGGGATGTCCTTTTCTCGGCTCGGGCGCATGGGCTGCCATGGCGCGTCGGCGTCCAAGATCCCTATGACGTGCATGAATATATCGCGGCTTTCGAACTCGGGTCCGGTGCGGTCGCCACATCCGGGACCAGCCGGCGCGGCGAACATGTGGTGCGTGAGTACCATGACGTCGTGCAGGCCACCGTCATCGCCGACTCCATCGTCGAGGCCGACGTCTGGGCCACGGCGTTATTGGCCGCCCCACAGGATCGGCTCGACGCCCTGATACGAGACCATGGTCTTACGGCGTTTCTGGTCATGGGTCCGCAAGGCTATCGCAACTATCTCCATGGCAAACCAGCGCAGGTCATTTCAACACAGGAGCAGAACCGGTGAACAAAACGCTTTCCTCGCAGACATTGACATGGCTGGTGGTGCTGTTCGTGGTCCCCATGCCGATGGTGCTTTCACTGTCCTTACAGGTCTCGACGCTGTACTTGGGCAATTTGTTGCCCATACAGCTCGGCGTGGTCGCATACGCATGGATGCTGGCCGCCGTCTATCTCGCCACCCGTCCGCATTGGCTTGACCGGTTGGTCGGTTTGCCTCATCTGTATATCATCCACGGAAGCATCGCGCTGCTTGCCATCGTCGCCGCCTTCGCCCACAAGGAGCTGACGACCTCCAGCGGGCTCATCAAGCAGACGGGTGATCTGTCGCTGATTCTGCTGATCGCCTTGGGATGCTGGTCGATGGTCTTCATGGCCGGCTGGCTCACCTCGCGGATCAAGGTACTGGCGGAGATCAAGGCCTTCGTGGAGCGGCTGGCCCATCATGAATTATCGGTCTGGCTGCATCGGCTCAATCTCGTCGCGGTTATTCTCGTGTTCATCCACGTTCAGTTGATCAGCTACATTTCCGGGTTGAGCTGGTTCATGGCGATTTTCGACACCATGACGTTCGCGGTGCTGCTCGCCTACGTCATCGAGAAGATCCGGGTGCGCGCGAGCTCCTTCAGTGGCACGCTGACCTCGAATCTGGAGATTGCGCCCAGCGTGCATCAGCTTCAGATCAAGTTGAATATGCCGCAGGATGTGACGTGGCAGGCGGGCGACTTCGCGTTTCTGCGTTTTCCGGACAATTCCGGCATGCGTGAATACCACCCGTTCTCCATTGTCAACGCACCGCGACGTGTGAGCAGATCGCATTCGAGCAATCAGCCAAGAACCTGGGTGTTCGCCATCAGACGGGATGGTGATTTCACTCGATCCCTGAGTTCCGTCGCCCCCGGAGCGCGTGTCGAGGCGTTGGCCCCGTTCGGACGTTTTCAGAGATTCATCGAAGAGCATGGTCCCGATGTCCCGATCGTCATCATCGCCGGAGGCATCGGGGTTACGCCGATGGTCTCGATCGCCGAGCGTTTCGGCAGCCGGATCGAGGCCTTCGTATACACCGCGCGCCGTGGTTCGCTCCTGCCATATGCCGACGATCTGCGTCATCGGATGCGTGCGAATGGCGCGACGACCATCATTCAGGATCGTCGTCTGACCACCCGACAGATGAATTCCGTGCTGGTGAGGCGCGCGATTTATCTGGTCGCGGGGCCGGCCGGCATGCAACGTGCCTGGATCGGTTTCCTGCGCGACAATCAGGTCGCGGCGGACCACATCTATTGCGAGCCCTTCGCATGGTAGTACACGTGAGCATGTGGTGAACATCTCGATCCGCGTTGTGATTCTCAGTCGGTTCTTAGCGCGTGGGACCTAAGATTTTCGCCATGCGCTTCAAAATGAGTGATATTCGCTCTCAATTAGGATGGTTGAGGACCTCTACGATCATGCTTGCGATCGCCACCGCACTGGGACTGATCATGGTCGTGCCACTCGGCAGGGCTTTGAAACACAGCCAGGCCGTTTTCACATTCGAGATGCGCGTGGTACGCGACGTCCACGGCGCTCCCACGGCACTGATCGTGGTTTCGCATATATTCGACGTGGTGTATTCCCCGGCGCTCGCGCCGGCGTTGATGGGGATCCTGCTGGTCGCGGGATTTTGGAGATTCCGACGGACGTGGCAGACCGTGCTGAACGTGGTGACGGTAGCGGCGCCACTTGGCGTGGTATTGCTGGTCAAGGTCATAGTCGGCAGAAATCGTCCTGGTACGCCGTTCGATTCGTGGTCGGCCGACCCGAGCTTCCCGAGCGGACACACGGCATGCGCGGTCGAACTCAGCGTCGTGATCGTGCTGCTGTTGTGGATGCGTGATATGACGCTCGGTGGTCTCGAAGAGGAGCATCGTCCCCGGCGACCGGTCAGAATGGCGCTCTACGGTGTGCTGATCCTATTGCCGGTGCTCACGGCCTGCTCGCGCGTGATTCTCGGCAAGCATTATCCCAGCGACGTGCTGACCTCCTTGGTGTTGTGCTCCCTGCTGAGCGCATGCATATATCGGGTGGGCGAGGACCTGCTCTCGCATTGGAAGGCCATGCGGTTGGGGCGGTGAGCCTGACGGTTTTCACTGGGCTCGGCAACCCATGCCCGCGAGACCATAAGGTGGGAACAATGAAATCGGCGTGGCACGGATATGCACGCCATATGTGGCGACGCATTTGAAGACCCACTTCGGGGTATGGTGATTCTTATGCGAACGGCCGGGCGAAAGGAATGTGCATGGCGTACAAAGTAGACTTCGACGATGTCGAGCGCACTGGGCTGGAATCGTCTTCTGTCGCGGATGCACTCTCGGGCCTGCGCGCCCATGAGGCCAGGTATTTCTGGAATAAGTACCGCCATGAGTTCGTCACGTCGAAGGCCGGCGAGAAGCCGGGGATCGTCAGGCGCGTCGCCGCAATACTCGAGGAGCGCGATCTCCACCTGCCATACGAGCCACTTGAGGTCAGTGACTTCACCGTCGAGGGCGTGCGCTGGTCGTTCGTATTCTACCGCAATGGTCTGGAGGTCAACGTCCTGTATAGCCTGGACGATGGCGGCAAACGGGCCGTAGGCTTCAAATTGTCGCAAGGCATGGACGTCCCCACTGAGCTTGCGGGCTCGTTCAAATTCGCTCGGCAGCGCTCCAAACTCGCTGGCACGATCCGCGGCTCATATTTCGTCATCAAGGGCACCTACTGAGGTCATATGAGCTGGGGTCTATGGCTCATGCTGGGGTAAACCGTCGTTTTCGCGCCTTCGCTGGGCGGTTTTTTCGTTCAGTGGGCGTTTTTATCGCTGTATCGACAGGCGCTCCCGGTGACAAACGCCGAGATTCTGCCATTCTCTGCGGATGTGGTTATAGATTTCCAATCGAAAACGCCCACTGAAGCCCCGCAATATGACTGGTTGGAAATCAATGCGAAGACGATGGACGCGGTCCGGCGCCGGACCACGTTAGGAATTCGTTAGCGATTCAACGCTGACCATATGAGTTTCGTTAGGATGAACCCGCTGACCTCGTGATGTTCCTAGCATTTGGATTGCCAGTCAATGGATTGCCAGTCAAT
>CALNAE010000304.1 GCA_937874315.1 uncultured Bifidobacterium sp.
CCCGGGTGGAATTCCCCGCACGGGTCGGTGATGGAATGCGGGCGCACGGGGGGGGCCGGGAGCAAATACGGGATGATGACCGTTGCCATCCCACGCGGAGTCACGGTCAACGGGGCGGAACTGGGCGGCTGGCGCTTCGACCGATTCGTGAGCGAACGGGAACGCACGGCCATCGCCAACCATCGGCCGGTCACCGTCGCGTTCCGTCCCGGCGAATCGGTCCATCTGTGGCGCGGCTCGGGAGTGAGCAGGGAGACGCTCACCATCGACGAGCCGTGGGACCTGTGCCGCGCCGTCAAGGCGGAGCGCGACGCCTACCGGCAGGCGCGCGAACAGGAACGACGGCAACGCGACGGCGAACAGCGCGAAGATGCCCAAGGCGAAAGCCGGGAGCCGCAAAGCGAACAGCCCGAACGGCAGGAGGTTCTCGCGGCAGAAGCCACCGATCAGCAAACGAATCACGCTCCATCCGAAGAGGGTGGAGCAGTGGACGGCGAGACACCGGACGGCGAGGAATCTTCCTCTCGTGGCGAGCCTGACGAGAACGCGGCGCGGGAGCTTGCGCTGTACATAGAGAACAGCGATGAGCTGGCCTCGGGCCTTGCCATGGCCCGCTCGATCGCTGATCCGCAGGAGGCGTCGCAGCGGATGGGCGAACTCGCAGACCGCGCGAGCCTGACGTTCGCGCATGACCCGGACTTCTGCGGCATCGAGGCGAGCACGCCGGACGAGACGCCGTTCGACAGCCGGACGCGCCAGCAGGCCGGCGAGATCCTGCTCGATCCGGGCACTCGAACGATGGTGATCGACGAGAACGCGGCGCGTTCGGAGAAGCAGTCGCGCAGTCTCGACGACTATGAGGAAGGCAGCGCGACCATCGAATACGATGCGGCCGTTCAGAAGATCCGCGAACTCGCCGAAACCCGCAAACAGGACATCGATGCGTCCTTTCACGGCCAGCTCGACCAATTGACCGACCGGTACGCGACGCTCCTCGCGCGGCGGACGAACGACTTCAACACGCGCAGCGCGGCGATTCCCAGCCCGCTGATCACCGGACCGGCGAACTACCCGGCCGCGAAGATGCAGCAGAAGACCGATGCCCTGATGCGTCATTACAACGAGCAGAGCGAACGGCTCGACACGCTGCGCGAGCGGATCGAAACGATCGGCGCGGACGGCAAGAGCATCAGCAGCACGCAGCCCGATGCCACGCAGCAGCTGCAGGCGAAGCTGTCCGAGCTGCAAGCCGGGCAGGAGACGATGAAGAGGGAGAACCAACAGGCACGCGATGCCCACGCGGATGCTCCGCATTCCTCATCCGAGCTCAGGAACAACAACGCGAACATGCGCCGCGTGCAGGCACGGATCGAGGGCATCCAACGCAACCAGGACGCCGGGCGCAGCGAGCAGAACGGAACGACCGCGCAGGGCGAGCAGTTCGATCTCGTCCATGACGGGGCGAGCGGCTACGTCTACTTCCGGTTCGAGGACAAGCCGAGCGGCGAGACTCGCGACATGCTCAAGCACAACGGCTTCCACTTCTCCCCCAGGGAAGGCCGCTGGCAGCGCAAGATGACCGGGTCGGCCGAGTTCGCCATCCAACGCATCCTCGAACAGGCCAAACCCCTCGAAGCCACCCGGCAGGCCGAGCCGACGGACGATCCCGACCAGGCGCACGAACGTCAGCGCCGACAGCGCCGACACGGCGCGCGATGAAAGGAGCCGTGAAGTGAAGACCACGGTCTGGTTGCATGGCACGCTCGCCCAGGACCCGCGATACGCGGGTGCCGGCGCGATGCGCGTCGCCACGCTCAGCGTGAGCACGCCCTATCCCGACGGGCAGGCACGCGAACCCGTCCCCGTGCAGGCCCGGGCTCGCCACTGCGACTATCTTCAGCGGGAGCAGCCTTTGAAAGGCGATGAGATCATGCTGCGCGGGCACATCGGCAGAAGCCTTGACGGCGAGAGCGTGGTGATCGCCTCGGCGATCGCCCTGCATCCCAGCACCGAGCAGCGGGGGGAACCATGAGCGTGCCCGCCATCACGGACGGCTCGCTCGCCATCCTCGCCAAGGATCCCGACGCATTGAGCGTTCAGGCCGAACGGCTCGGCCTGAACGTGCCGGATGTCACCGATCCCGACAGCTCCGAAGGGCGCATACTCATGGCCATGTGCGGGACGCGGGAATGCGCGATCAGTCGCCCCTGCGAGCACGTCGCCGTCATCAGCGGATGCCTGCCCGAACCGCAGGACGGGCAGACCCGATCGATCGAAGACCCAAAGGCCGGGACCGAACCCGAGCCGACCACCAGTGTCCTGCCCGTCATCCGGCCGGACGGCGGGCAGGAGGCAGAGACCATGGAGTTCCCGCGCGCAGCTCGCGACATGGAGCTCAAGGAGCGTCTGCGCCTGCTCATCGAGCAGCGCGTCACCGAGAAGCTCGGCGATGGCGTCGATCTGACGCCCGTGCTCGGCACGTCCGGCAAGGACAACGGCATGCGCCGCGCAATCAGGAAGGAAGGACAATCATCATGAAACCGCCAAGCAAGAACAGCATCATACTGTGCACCATCGGGGCCGTGCTGACCACACTGCTCTTCGACGTCGCGGCGCACGCCGCACGCCTGAGCATGGCACGGCACGAATCCATGGACGCCACGGTGTACGCGGCCCTGCGATCACTGACCAGCCCATGGCCACCCAGTATGGAGCGAACCGACCTCATGGCCGCATTGGCCGGCCTGGTCGCGTTTGCTCTGGTCGCGCTGTACGTGATCAGCAACAGACACAACTACCGGTACGGCGAGGAGCACGGTTCCGCCCACTGGGCCGGCGAGCACGATATGAGGCCATACACCGACCACGATCCGGCACGGAACCTGCAGATGACCGCCACCGAAGGTCTCGCCCTGGACACCAAGGCCACCGGCAGGAACCTCAACGTGTGCGTGGCCGGCGGCTCCGGATCGGGCAAGACCAGAGGCTACGTGCTCCCCAACCTCGCCCGCGCGAACATGAGCTACGCCGTGACCGACCCCAAGGGAGAGATCTACCGCTCGATGCGCGAACCGCTCGAGAAAAAGGGATACCAGGTCAGAGCGCTCAATCTCGTGGACCTGGGCAGGTCGGCGCATTTCAACCCGATGGCCTACATCAATCCGGCCACCAGCGAGCAGAACATCCTCGAGCTGGTCGACAACCTCATCGACAACACCGCCAACCCGAACTCGGCCAAGGGCGAAAGCTTCTGGGACGAATCCATGCGCACGCTTCTGCGCGCCCTGGTCGGCTGGGAGTACTACACAAGCGACAGACCCACCCTCAACGGCGTGGTCGAGCTGCTGGGCATGATGGAGGCCAGCGAGGAGGACGAGACGAAGAAGAGCCCCATCGACGCGATGATGCAGTCAGCGCGCGAGATCCTGCGCGAGATTCATCAGGGCGAAGACCTCGGATTCCAGGACTACGATCCCGAGCAGCTGACCCGCCTCGAAGACGGAGTCGCGTTCGCCACCGCCCAGTACAGGAAATACGAGCAAGGCGCCGGCGAGACGAAGAAGAGCATCATCATAAGCCTCGGCGTGCGGCTCGCCCCTCTGCAGGTCAGCCAGGTACACGACATCCTGGCCGACGACCAGATCGACCTGCACGCCGTGGGCGAGGAGAAGACCGCGATCTTCATCATCATCCCCGACACCAGCGCAACTTTCAACTTCCTCGCCGCCGTGTTCTACCAGTGCCTGTTCAGCACGCTCGTCTACGACGCCGACCACACGCCGTCCGGCATGCTGAGCCGCCCGGTGCACTGCTTCCTCGACGAGTTCGCGAACATCGGCAAGATCCCGAACTTCACACGCCTGGTCGCCACGATACGCTCGCGCGGCATCAGCGTGAGCATCATCATCCAGCCCCTCGCCCCGCCCACCAGCATGTACACGGGCCACTGGGCCACGCCGGTCGGCAACGGCGTGTCGATCCGTTTCCTCGGC
>CALNAE010000305.1 GCA_937874315.1 uncultured Bifidobacterium sp.
ACGCGGCCGTCCCGATTCCGCAGTGAGTCTGCCGCAGGCCCGCCGTGACTCCCTTCGGCACCGCGCTTGCGTCGATCCCTGCATCCATTGCGCCATTACGTGTTCGACACCCATGCGTCGATTGCGACACAGACGAAGTCGCACCGCCCGAATCAGACCACACGCCGGCCCCGCGCGCGATTGCCTGTCAGACACGCCTAGAACACGCCCATGCACATGATCGGCAGGCTTTGTACCCACCTTTGCCAAGAATCAAGATATGAGTCCGAAGCATATCGAACAGACATACGACGCCGTGATCGTGGGAGCGGGAGCCGCGGGACTATCCGCCGCGCTGGGCGTTTTGCGCTCCTGGACCGCAGTCCGAGATCCTCAACACGCAAGCCCGCCGAATATTCTGGTGGTCTCGAAGCTGCAGCCGCTGCGGTCCCACACCGGCTCCGCGGAAGGAGGGATCGCCGCGAGCCTGGGCAACGAGGGTCGCGATGATTGGCACTGGCATTACTACGACACGGTCAAGGGCGGCGATTGGCTGGTCGACCAGGACGCGGCGCAGTTGCTTGCGCGATATGCGCCACAAACCGTCATCAATCTGGAACGTTCAGGGGTGGCTTTCTCCCGGACGCGGGATGGTCATATCGCACAGCGCCGCTTCGGCGGGCATACCGCCGATTTCGGCAAATCCTCGATTCGACGGGCGGCGTATGCCACGGATCGCATCGGTCATCAGATCCTGTTCTCTCTGTGGCAGCAGTGTGTCACCCAGGGTGTCGAATTCGCGGACGAATGGTACGTCACCGATCTTGCACTCGATCGGGCGCGTCGCCGCGTCTGTGGTCTAGTGGCCTACAACATCGCCGATGGCAGCGTACACGCCATTCACGCGCATACCGTGCTTATGGCCACCGGAGGCGCGGGACGACTGTTCCACACCACTTCGAATTCGTGGGATCTGACGGGAGACGGCATGGCGTTGGCGCTTCGTGCCGGGCTCCAGCTTGAAGACGGCGAGTTCATCCAATTCCACCCCACCGGATTGGGCCATACCGGTCTGCTGCTGTCCGAAGCGGCGCGCTCCGAGGGCGGCGTGCTGCGCAATGCGCAAGGTGAGGCGTTTATGCGCCGATATGCGCCGGAACACGGCGATCTGGCCGCCCGAGATGTCGTCAGCCGTGCCATCGTCGCCGAAATCGACGCGGGTCGCGGCGTGCATGATCCTCAGGATGCTCGCGCCGTCAAGGATTGCGTATGGCTGGATATGACCGGCATCGACCCCGACCGCATGCGCACCACCCTTCCACAGGTACTGGAGACCATACGGACCTACGCCGGAATCGACCCGACGCGGGACATGATTCCCGTCAAGCCGACCGCGCATTACACGATGGGCGGCATCCCCATCACCACGTGCGGCGAGGTGTATCGATGGAACGGCGACAGCCACACGAGAACGATCATCGACGGTCTGTACGCGGCCGGCGAATGCTCCTGCGTCGGCGTGCACGGCGCCAACCGGCTGGGCGGCAACTCGCTGCTCGACGCCTGCCTATTCGGCGAGCGCGCGGGCAATGCCATCGCCGCATACGTCAACACGCCGCGAGAAGACGTCACAGCCGATGGGGAAACCAAACACGACAGGCG
This sequence comes from uncultured Bifidobacterium sp., assembly GCA_937874315.1. Classification (GTDB taxonomy): domain Bacteria; phylum Actinomycetota; class Actinomycetes; order Actinomycetales; family Bifidobacteriaceae; genus Bifidobacterium. The sequence goes on from CALNAE010000305.1 coordinate 1,642, forward strand.
CGTCACGGCCGAAGAAAGCAGCTCGTCCGCCGGACGAGTTGCGACGGACGAAGACATCGCACCGGCGGAGCAGGCCACCACCGAGCCCGGGATGAGACCGATGGATATCGTGCAAACGATGGCGCGGCGACGCAAACAGGAAATCGACACCCTGTTGCACGCCCCCGCAGCGTACGCTTCCTGTGAACCCGACGGACACACCGCCGAAACCATCACCGACGTCTCAATCGATCCGGCGATCTCCGACACCGGGCGAACCGTCACACAGGATAATCCATACCGCATGCTCGCCGATATCGGACAGACCATGGAACAGGCTCTCGCCGTGCACTGCAATGCAACGGGAATCGAGCGGGCGCTATCACATTTGCACGCCGAACTGGCCGCACGGGCCGCGGCGCTTCGGCTGCACGACACGTCAACGAACTTCAATCAGGAATTGGTCATGCTGTGGCAGGTCCGGGATCTGCTCGAACTCGCCGACGCCGTACTGCGTTCCAGTCAGGCACGACACGAATCCCGCGGTTCATTGAGGCGCGACGACTTCCCCGAACGCGACGACCGGCGATTTCTATGCCACAGCATGATAGACTCCGCAACCATCTCATGGCAACCGGTTCATATCGTCGATATGAGGCCGGACCGGAGGGAATACTGACCGTTGACACGACCGTATGACGTAGGGCACAACCATATGACACAATATTGGCGGGCAGGAGGACGGATATGAACAGCATGTATCGAGGCAGCACGGCTAGGAACGTCTCGAGCGAGATCACTCTCGTTCTGCGCGTGAAGCGTTTCCGCCCCAAGCCCGAACTCGAACGCCGTCGACCCAGCTCCCCATTCGCCGCCGTCTCGACGAAATCGGCGACGTCCCCGGTCCTGTCCGCAACCTCCTCATCTTCGTCGAGCTCCCCATTCCCATCGGTGTCTTCGTCGTCCACGCCACATTCGTCGTCCTCACCATTCGCGTCCAACGGTGCCCACGCCAGACGCACCCGTCGTGGGCACCGTTGGACGCAGGAATATACGCTGTGCGTCGCACCGACCGACACGCTGCTCGACTGTCTGCTCGAGATCACGCGCACGATAGACCCGACACTCGCATTCCGATATGCCTGCGGCCATGGCATGTGCGGTTCGGACGCCGTCAGCGTCAATGGGACGCCGACGCTGTTGTGCACCACCACCGTCGCGCAGATCATCGATCAACAGCACGCCGAACAGCACCGGCTGACGGCGGGTGGTACGGAAGACTCGGATGGATTCAGACGTACCACGTCATCCACGTCGTCTGCTGAGCCCATATCGGTCGTTCCACACTCATCGATGTCCCTGTCTTCACCAACGGCGTCGGGTTCGTCGTCGATGCCGCCGAAGTCGAAACGCACCGGCCTCGGCACCGGCACCGAACCCGACGCGTCGCAGGACGCGGCCGACCCGGACATGCCGCTGGTCGTGACGCTATCGCCGTTGCCGGGGTTCGCCGTTCAACGTGATCTCATCGTCGATATCGAACCCATGTTCGAGCAGATATCCCGGCTTAAGCCGGCGTTGCAGGCGGACGGGGCATTGGCCACGACCACCGACGGCAAGGTGAACATGCTGGAATATATCCAACATCCCGAAGAGCTGGCACGGTATGAGCTGTTGAGCAACTGCATCGCATGCGGAGTGTGCGAGGGCAGCTGTCCGATATACTCCGGCGGCGAGGCGTTTATCGGTCCTGCGGCGCTCATCGCCGCGGCACGATTCATCAATGATTCGCGGGATCTGACGGCGCAGTCTCGTCTCGATGCCATCGACACCGCGGATGGGGTCGCGGCCTGCCAGTCGGTTCGTGCCTGCGGTCGACAGTGTCCCCGAGGCATCGACGTCGGTGAGGAGATGTGGCAATTAATCACGGCGGTCAACGAACGGCGGAACGACACGGTCCATGATTGATCCCGGACGGCTGTCGTGGGCATAACCAACGACTAGAGTGAGGAACATGGATAAAGTCTCATACACCAATCTCGCGAAGATGTGGGAATTCGTCGAACGGCGTGCGCTCGCCCATCGCTCCCCGCGTGCGAAGGCCGTCAGCGACCATGCGCAAACCGCCGGGATTCCGCAAGGTTCGGCCGCGCAAGCCGAGTTGCTCGACCTGCTGGTCCGGCTCACCCACGCCACCTCGGTCATCGCTCTGGGCACCGGTTCGGTGATCGAAGCCCAGCAGCTTGTCGATGGACTCAACGGTCGCGGTCAATTGACGGCCGTCGATTCCTCTTCTCAAGGCATCGCGCTGATCCGCGCATTGTTCACCGATTTGGACGAGCGTACGGATACGACGCTGCGCGCGGTGAAGGCATCCGCCGACGTGTTCCTGCCGCGACTGAATGCGGAGGCCTACCAGTTGATCGTGGTATCAGGCGACGCATCGAATTACGCCGCTGCATTCCATGAGGCTCCACGACTGCTTGAGGATTCTGGGATCATCGTCTTCACGGACGTCATGGCCATGGAATCAGCCCAGGCCGATGGCGGCGTGCTCAACCCCGCGGATCGCAGCGACAAGGCCGTGGCGATGCGGGAACTGCTTGACACCGTCGAATCTGACGAGCGGTTCGACAGCACGCTCGTTTCGTGCGGAACCGGCATGCTGCTCGCCATGAAACGCTAGCCATCGAATC
>CALNAE010000306.1 GCA_937874315.1 uncultured Bifidobacterium sp.
GGCATTCACATGTCATGGCGAAACTTCAGCGGGTACACTTTGATGGGACGACGAACATGGGAGCTGGGATGTATATGGCACTACGACAAGAGAAAACGCTGCGCAACGATCTACAGCGCGTCGTGGAGACCCTGCACAACGAGGCCGTTTCGGTGGAGCCCTATGCCGATCAATATCGAAGGCTGCTCGACAACCATGGCAAGATGATTCGGGCGGCGCTGGTGTTGTCGTTCGCGCAAGCGCGGCAGACCAGCGGGGAAGTCGCTACTCAGGATCGGCTGGCAACGGCCGAACATGACGAGCCGCTGAGCGAGCGTGTCATCATCGGAGCGGCGGCCATCGAGATGCTGCATCTGGCGACGTTGGTGCATGATGACGTGCTTGACAATGCGCCGGTGCGCCGCAATAATCCCACAACCCAGACGATGGTGGGTAACAAGGTCGCGATTTATCTCGGGGATCTGATTCTGTCGCGGTATATGGAGATAGCGGCCGGACTCGCACCGGACGTCGACTTCATGCGCGAGCAGTCCTCGACGTTGCGAGAAATCGTGACCGGAGAGCTGCTGCAGGAGTCCGCGCGGCACCACAGCGATACCACCGTGGAGTATTACACGCGCGCGATCGGTGGAAAGACCGCGGCGCTGTTCCGGCTTTCATGCCTGACCGGACTACGATTGAGCGGTCGGGCACCGGACCTGTCGTGGGTGCGCGCGGCCACGTCCTTCGGTGACCATCTAGGCATCGCATTCCAGATCGTCGACGACATCGAAGATTTCGATATCGCACATGATACCGGCAAACCCAAGCTTGAAGACATCACCGACGGCATCTATACGCTGCCGGTTCTGCTCGCATTGCGCGAGGACCCGACCTTTCACAGGCTTCTGAACGATCCAGAGGCGGTACTCGGATACCTCAACGATCACCCGCGGGTGATGGTCGAAAGTAAGCGCGTGGCGGCCGAGCACGTGTCCCAGGCCGCACGAAGCCTAGAGGCGGTCGCGGTATCCGAGCCCATCAAGAAGCTCCTGCTATCCATGCTGCAACAATTCTCCGCACGAATCTGAGCTCACGAATCTGAACCACCGTCGTATCGAGACAGAGATTACGGAACGGGACAAGCTCCAACGGCGGAGTCCTCGTATCGCGGGAACCCATTGACTGATGGTTTGGAATGCGGAACTATTTGGAAGTCTCCAACGGTGGGAATCTTCATGTCGTGAGAACCCGGCTTCTCGCGCACAAGCTGCGAGGCGGAACGGGACTTCGAGGGTAGAGTCCTCCCGTCCGAGGAGCCTGC
>CALNAE010000307.1 GCA_937874315.1 uncultured Bifidobacterium sp.
CGTTTGGCCGATACGCTCACGGCCTCGACTCGTTGCCGCGCGCGATCAACCTGGCCTTCCATCCGGGCATATGCGCGCGCACTGTGGCCGTCCACGCTTCCCGATTTGGCTCCCTTGCGCTTATTCAGCGCATCGTGGTCATGCGGATCGATACGGAAGCCTTCCTTCTGCTTGAGCGCTTGCGCATGCTGCACGGCCTGAAATCGCTGGCTGCGTATCGCATGCAGCCTCGTGTGTTCAGCCTTGGCCTGCTCGAGTTCACGGTCGGCGCGACCGTCCGCGTGCTCGATCTGCACCGCGCTGTGCGTGTAGCCGCCGGGATACGACTCGACCACCGTGATATTGGTTCCCCGGACATGACGCCTGCGGAACCACAGGCACTGCGCGCAGATGGCGTCGATCAGCTCGGGATCGTGGCTGACGATGACGCCGATGCCGCGATATCCACGCAACGCCGTCACTATGGCACGACGTGTCGGTTCGTCGACGTGGTTGGTCGGCTCGTCGAGAATCAGCAGATCAGGGCGGACGCTCAGGGCGCAGGCGATCTGGAGCCGTTTCGCCTCGCCGCCGGACAACGTGTCATATCGGTACGGCCAGTCGTCGCCAATGTTCAGCAGACGTCTTATGGCCATGGTTTCCGGCGACCAATCGTTGGCGAAGGCGTCGAGATTGCGCGGCGACGTATCGATGCGCTGCTCGCAGTAGGCCGACACCACGCTGGCGGGATCAGGCATAATCGAACCGTGGTTCGAATCTGGGCGCAGGTCGCCCGTGACGACGCGCATCAGCGTGGTTTTACCGATGCCGTTGTCTCCGAGCACTGCGGTCCAACCTTTCGACAGCGTGAACGTGACGTCCGAGAACAGCGGCGCTGCGGCCTGGGGGTAGGTGAACGACACCGACGAGCATTGGATGGTCGCCGGTTGGGATTGTTGGGATTGTTGAGACATGGGACACTCCGATCATGGTGATCGGCGCACTGCGTGCAGATGGAATCCGATTGTCGACGACGAATGCGGGGAATGCATCCCGGCTTGAATTGAAATGAATGCGCGGACAGAACGCGGCGAAATACCGGTACGGTACGGAATCAATGAGATGCAGAATCGAAGAGATACATAATCACCTGTGAAACCAACGAGACACAGCCATATCGGTCACTTCGATTGCATCGGCCATATCTTCCGTCACATCGGCCATATCGATCGCATCATCGACGGCAGATGTCCTGCCGTAAACGATCATCGACCGATGCCGACGTATGAACCAACGACACGCAAATCAGAGCTGCACGTCACGAATGGGATCACGAATGAGCCGTACCACATACACGTATGAGGACGCCGTTACATCCGAATGCGGCAGTGCGCCTAGCGGGGCACTCCCCCAATGGCGTTCGACAAACATTCCAATGAACTTGTCGCACTACGCCATCATGCATTCGTCGTCTATCGGCTGCGCAAGGCTCCGTCCCCTTTGCTCGTCACGGCATTCCCTGGCATATCGGAAATGATTGCGAACCCATGCTATCACGATGGTCGACGGCGATGTCGAATGGGCATGCACCGATATCGCAAGATGCCCGGATCGCGGCCTCACGCAACACGACGATGTCGGCGC
>CALNAE010000308.1 GCA_937874315.1 uncultured Bifidobacterium sp.
ATTCCAGTCCATCCAACTATCCGTATGCATGGTATCGAACAGGGGGTACGGTGTGTCTAGCGAAGCAATATGACAACACAATATATACAAGAGCTGGTCATACTCGGTACATACGGAAGTCACTCGACGAAATTTAGAAATCAATCACGTTGATCTCGCCCTCAACTATAGTTATCAACTATGTCTTCAGAAAATGTCCAACCGACAGTTGCGGTGTTGCTCCCTTGCTACAACGAGGAGATTACGATCGGCAAAGTAATCGGCGACTTCCGCATAGCCTTACCGTCTGCCACTGTGTACGTCTACGACAATAATTCCACGGATCGAACCGCGCAAATAGCACGATCTGAGGGAGCCGTCGTGCGCAAAGAGCCACGTCAAGGCAAGGGAAACGTCATCCGTGCCATGTTTGAGGATATCGATGCCGACGTTTATGTGATGGCGGATGGGGATGACACCTACCCCGCAGATGCGGCACCCGCCATGGTCGCCAAGGTTCTCGAAGGATACGACATGGTGATTGGCGATCGACTGAGTTCTACGTATTTCGAGGAGAACAAGCGCCTCTTCCACAATTTTGGGAACAGACTGGTGCGCAGCTCGATCAACACGATGTTCGGAGCGCGGGTCAAGGACATTATGACCGGCTACCGAGCATTCTCCTTCACCTTCGCCAAGACCTATCCGGTTCTCTCCCACGGGTTTGAAGTCGAAACAGAAATGACGATCCACAGCCTCAACAACAACTTGCGGCTGTATGAGATGCCGATCCAATACCGCGACCGGCCGGTGGGATCGACGAGCAAACTTGATACCGTCGGCGATGGTATCAAGGTGTTGTCTACAATCTTCCGCATGATTCGCGAATACAAGCCTTTCCCGTTTTTTGGCGGGCTGGGTATTGTCGTGGCATTCATCGGTTTCATACTGACCTCCAGCGTTGCCATAGACTATTGGAGAACGGGCATGGTCGCGCGATTCCCTACTCTGATAGGAGCACTGATGTTGATCATCGGCGGCTTATTATGCGTCACCACCGGCATCATTCTTGATGTAATCGCCAAGAACAATCGTAAAGCTTTCATCATTGAATCAAATTACTTCGCGCTATCACACCGGGCGCACCGCTGAATCTTCTTTCGACACCGACGGCAAAAGGATAATTCCGCCACAAGATGAAACATCAGAATTGTTCGATTGTGTGCGCTCCCAATACTGTTGATTTTCTCCTTATTGCACATTGGTGAGCACAATCTTCGTTCTCCCTGCTAGATCAGAACCGCACACCATAAGCGTTTAGAGCGCAATGTCGGGGTGCTAAGTTATCCATTGTTGGATGACTTAACCAACACACAGGCACCGCCTCGTCTCAGTAAGTCATGTGTGAGGTCTCACATATGGGATGAGATACGGGCGAATAACACGATCCGATGTATTGCAGTGGAAAGGAATCCCATGGCTGAGGACAAGCTCATCATCGTCGACACTTCGATGTTCGGCCAAGACGCCGACGCGAAAACCACAGAGGCGATCAAAGTAGTCAAAGAATTCGGCATCGGCGATGACGAAATCGCACAGGTGGAGCAGTTCAAGCAGGATCTGACAGACCACAATGCTTGGGATCTGCCATTCATGGGATACGTCAATGAAGAAGGCTACGGATACGCCTATGTTCCCGACCAAGCCATCGCAGCACCGAACTGGGACGCGCATAAGGCCTTCAAAAACTTGCCTTACGATGTGCAGACAGCCTTCGCTATTCGCATGCTCTTTACGCATCGCGACGTCGATCGTTACGGCGCCAACATGTTCCTTCACTACGAACGCGGCTTTACCGTACGCTTCGAAGGACCCGGCTCCAACAATTACTAGAAATCGCCATCGGGCTGTTGGCGTCAACAGTTGAGCCCTGACCGAGATCAACCCCGGTCAGGGCTCAACTGATATCAACGATCGGCTGGACTCGAATCACTGCGCCATCCACCGCTGCGCCGTTGAGGAATTCGGCGCGAATAGCTGTACCCTGGCACCGAGCGCGGTCGAGGCCCCTGCGACATCCAAGACCAAATTCGGCGCCAAAGCGGAATGCAACGTCATGCCGCCACTCGACGAGGCAACGGCGATCCACTTCTGCGCGAAGGTGCCATTCGCGGCGAACTGATCGATCGTCGCACCATTCGCTGTGGAGGCACTGGCCACATCCAACACTTTTCCGGACCCCACATTGGTGAGTATGACATACCCTTGCTGGTCATGTGAAACCGACCAGCGTTGGGCAGTCGTCCCATTGGCGCTCCAGAGCCGCACGAGCGCACCATCTGACCTCGAGCCCGCCGCGACGTCCAACGCCATAGACGCGGACAACGCGGTGTGCAACGTCACGGTTCCGTCCGAAAGGTCGCTACGATGCTCGGCGACAAGTTTATTCAGCTGGGCTGTCCCAGCTTGGGCGGTGATGGTCCACCGCTGGGCCAGGGTTCCATTGACGGCATAGGACTGTAACAAGACCTGGGACTGGGCATTTGCGGAAGGAGTATCAATGGCCTTCCCGGAAGCGTCGTTGATCAGCGTATAAGAAGAACCGCCATACGAGAGGACCGACCAGCGCTGGGCAGCGCTGCCGTTGGCATCCCACTGACGAATAATGCCACCATTAGCCGTTGAAGCGTCCGCGACTTCTACCGCCTTGCCGGATGTGAGGCTGAGCACACTGTATACACCATTACCGGTTTGTTGGAAGGTATAGAGCTGTGCGTTGGTCCTATTCCATGGATACAACTGCAGCCGCGTACCTGACACGTTTGAGGCAGCGGGAAGATCCACGGCAAGGTTGGATTGCAACGCGGAGGAGAGTTCGACAGGGGTGTTAATTGGAATCGTAGTCACGGCGGAGATGAGGAACTTTTGCGTGGAAGTTCCGTTCGGTGCATACAGCCGTGCCGAGGTCCCGTTGGCAACCGAACCCCAGGCAAGATCGAGCACCCAATTGCCCAACGCGGATTGCAGATAATATCCGGCCCCTGAGTCCCTCACGTACCATTGCTGGGCGGTTGAACCGTTGGGATCCCACTGCTGGACTACCGCCTCGTTGCCCGCAGCGCCTCCTGAAACATCAAGCGCCTTCCCTGAATTCACATTGATGATCACATAGGAGCCGTTGCTCTGACGGGTGAATCGATACTGTTGAGCCTGAGAGCCATTGGCCTGATACAACTGCGGACGAGCCCCATCGGCCGTACTGGCACCAGGCATATCGACACTTGAGGAATCTTTGGCAAACGAGTTGATGTAATAGTCTCCGTTGGGGATCGACAAAGCCGCATATGCCGTGGAATCAACAGAGGCTTGGTACTGCAGATTACCAAACGCACTCAAATCGACGGTTCCGCTAATTCCGGAAACGCTGCCCTGATCCCAATACTGCCAGCCTCTATAGTTCGATGAGAAATCAAAGTGCATCTCCTCCCCATATCGTGCAACCCAACGGGTTTTTGCGTGGATAGCGGCCGAGTTCAACTCATTCTGCAGATAATCCACGTAGGAATACACGCTCAGATTAGTATATCCAGCCGCCTGCAATTTCCCGTACCATGCATTCACTATGTTCTGGTACACCGCCGGACTGGTGGGATGAGAGTGGCCGGTCCAGGACCAGGCCTCCAAGTCATAGAAGATCGGATAACTCAGATCGCCCGCACTCACGCCCGCCGCACGTAGCTTATTGACGACATCCGTGCCTTCGTCGTCAGCGGTTGCACCATCATACGCATACGAATACAGGTAAATGCCAAATGGTATCCCGAGACGCTTGCACTCCGCGATATTACGCAGCGCCTGAGCGTCGTAGTCATTGCCCCAGCCATATCCGATGCGAATGATGGCGCCCTGCACACCAGCGGCCTTCACCTGACTCCAGTTGATCGTGCCTTGGAATTCGCTGACGTCGATGACCCCTTGAGCCTGCTGAGCGAAAAGATCGCCGCTTCCTCCGAAGAAGGCCTGCGTGTCGTTATATGTCCCCCAATGGGCACCGTAATCGTTAGAAGATAACGCGGCGTTTCTCACTCGCGAGGACTCTACGGCCCGATAGACAGCTGAATTCGCCGAACTTGCCGAACTTGGTCGCGCGGCACCGACCATGGCAGAGCGAACCGTCTGCACGGAAACCGGAATGAAGTTCTTCCCATGTGTCTTCGCCAAGGGATCAGGCTGGGTGGAAGAAGTTCCAACGAGACTCGGATCTGTCACCTTTTGTCCCGTCGTCAAGTTTTTGACCGTTCCATTGCTTAGCAAAGCAAGATTATCGGCGATCACTTTGGCACTGTTCGGTATGGAGGAGTTGATCGCCTTCGGCAGCGACTGCGATGGGTTGTTTGGCATCGCACTGCTCGCCGTGACGGCATACCCATACGCGGCGGACGAGGTCCCCGCCGATGCGGACGCTGAATTGGGATGAGCAGACGTCGACGCAACGCCGTCGCGCAGAGAAAATGGCATCAACACCGATACTAACAATGCAACAGCTACCCTCACACTATGCATATCCGCAACCTTTCCTCTCTCTACCCGCAGTCCACGTTTACAATCCGTCTGACGCTCATTACATAATCCGATATTTATTTGTCCACGTCGCATCAACCGTATCCGGCGTCGAACACATTCCAGTCCCATAGGATACTCATGTTTTCTGTGGAGCAACCGACGGCAACACGCTCCATCATCCGCCACGCGAAGATACCGATTTTCCTCGCCACGTGCTATTGTTTACGAGTTGT
>CALNAE010000309.1 GCA_937874315.1 uncultured Bifidobacterium sp.
ATGCCGTCATCGTAATCCTCGACGATACATGCTACCTGTTCCGGCCAATCCTCGGTGCTGATGGCTTTCAATGAAGTGAGGTTGTAGATCTCGTCGGTTTCGTAGGCTTCCACGATGCGTGCGCGATACATATTCTGCAAATCCTCGACTCGTCCCAATGACTCCAATGCGGCTTCTCGTAGAGAGTCCCAGCCGTAGGGAGCCACATCGTCGCCGAAGAGCAGCAGCGGTTGATTCGGATCGTCGGCAAGCACCATATCGCATAACCGCAGTAGCTGTTCCCATTGTTCGTTGTGTATCAGCTGAGCCGCGAGTACGTCGGGGAATGGCTCCATGTCGTGATGGTCGTTGAGGAACCGATCGGCTGCCTGATCATCGCCGCTGAGACGCAACAGGTCGTGGCGGAGGAACAGCATCAACCGATGATAATGATGACGCAATTCGAGGCGATTGTCCGCTCCGATCAAGGCCTTCAGCGAATGCACGTCAGCAGCCGTCGGTGCCTCGTCCGTTTCGGGTTCAAACGGTGATCGGGTGAATCGTTCGACGGCTCGGTCTGCTTTGGCTACCGCGTCATAGGCGAGTACTCGTGTGTCGTCCCAGCGTGCGAGAGACAACGAACTCGCAAGTATTTCGACCATTTGCACGGGATTGAGCATGAAATTCTCAGTGCAGATGGTGTCGACCAAGATACTGAGCGCCTTGTCCGCCGTAGCGGGATCGGCGTTGCGGGAAAGGGAATCCATATAGATGCGAATCTGCTGGGTAAGCTGGCTGATGAACGAGAATCCTTCATTCTCACGATCCGCGATATTGCTTAGGAAAACCGAGGTCATCGTCAACGCCGCCGCGAGATTCTGCATCGACTCGAGCCAATGATCGCTGCTGACTGCGTTGGCCACCACGCTTTCCACACCAGCGAGCGCGCGGGAGCGGTCACGATAGGTTGGCATGTCGGCATTCGGTATTTCGATGCCGAGATCGGTGCGTTGGGCCGTGGGAATGACGGATGCCAATGCCTTGAAATACCATTCGATGGGCTTGGCCATAACCTCGCGGGCCTCTTGAAGTGGCGCCACGGGGACGTTTTCGATGACGATGCGATCATTGTGGCCCGACAGGTCTTCGATATGCTCGTCCCATATAAACGTGGGACCGTATTCGCCCGCGAAGGTGTCCCACTGCTCATTGGCAAAGGTCCGCACCGCATTAAGCTGTCGGCTTGGGAGCGTAGTGCGGTGCATGGAATCTTGTTCGCTGGCGTCGACCAGCGTATGCGTATGGCCATCGCCTCCCACCGTGTGGAATCCATCGAAAAAGGTCAGAAAGTCGAAACTCATCGGTGGTTCTCCTTTGGCTGTTGGTTTCGGTGGTGATGTGTCGGCCCGTTACCGAGATGGAAATCATCATACGCGTGGGTTCATGATTCGCAACGGCCGGTGAGATGATCAAGGAGTACTGGATCGACTGGATGTTCCAGTTTCAGCGAAGCAATGACGACACGAGCCGACGATCCCACTTTCGTACGGTTGAGGGTTTCATGGGCGTCGGATATGGCGACGACGTTACCAACATAGTAGTACGATGACGCTTTCGTCTCCTGTTTGCGTCGGATGAAAACCGGCACGAAATGAGTGGCAGACCAGGGTATGTCATGTTGAGTGCCGTCGAGTAGCCACCGATATTCAGAGGAGTGCAGCGAGCGTCCGTTTTTGCTGAACCAGATCAGTTCCCTTGGGGTGATGAAACGGTCTTGGTATTGGCTTGTCTCGTATTTGATGAAGATGGGCAGCGACGATGTCTCGCGATCAAGACGATATCCGCCGACGTTCTGCGCGACTTGTTCTTGATGCCAGCCGCATAGTCGCATAACGTCAAAGACGCTGTATTTTTCACCGTAGATCAGGCCACGTGGCGCGATGCGATGGTGCCGTTCGGCTTCTGAAAATCTCGTTGCGCTTTTGAACAGACCTGCCTGGACGGTATCGGTGAAGAATTCGGCGAACGTACGGTTTTCATTGAGAGCCCGGCGCAGTGGATCCGATATCCGCCAGGGTTGTGATGACCGGGTTTCAGTTGTCGACGCCGGAGAAATAAGCGGGACGCCGCCGAATCGGGCCCGGTTGGTCGTGGTGTAATAGGAGAGGTCGAGGCAGCGTAAGGCAGATGCGCACTGCTCCGCAGAAGCGTCGGCTAACGGGTGGAAGATCGTGACTTGATTGGCTAGGGATGCCGCGTCTATGATGCGATTCGCGGGGATCGTCCCCGACCCGAGCGAATGATGGATAAATTTCGGTCCACTCGTTGCATACGGGATATCGCAGAGGTAGGCGAGAGCCAGAAGTTCGTGTGGCCGGATGCCGTTGAGCTGTGTGACGGTAAGCATTTTCAATATGGCGCGTTCGCCGGCGTTGGTCGGCTGCAAGCTGTCGAAGTATGAGGAATCCGCGTGTTTGCCGCGTGCAAGGCTACGTTCACGCGATTCGACGAATTCGAGATAGTCGTCGCATTTCGTTGCAAGCGTGACGATTAATGAGGGGTCTGTTTGCGCGAAATCCATCAGCATCGGAATACGGTTGAGCTCGAACCGTAGCTGACGGTACTGCTCCGCGAGCAGCTTCATCTCGCTGAAGTCGGCTCTATCTAAGGATGCGAGTATGCGCTTACGCGCGATTCGATCAAAACTGATCGACGTGACCCCTATGGTTTCACGTTGCAGGTTCTTACGTGCGATGTCTCGGTCGCCGGTATTGCCATACAGTGCGATGGGGATGAGATAGTTGTTTGCATAATTGCCAATGAAATCGATAACGACAACGGAGTCTTTTCCCGGTACCTTACGCAGCCCTCGTCCTAGTTGCTGTGTGAAGATAATGCTGGATTGTGTCTGCCGCAACATCACGATCTGATTGATCGCGGGAATATCGATGCCTTCATTGAACAGGTCGACGGTAAAAATATAGTCCAGTGTGCCGTTTTCCAGCTGTGTGATGGCACTATCGCGCTGCGGTCGCGGCGTCGCACCGGTGACGGATACGGTACGGTATTGGCGTTCCGCCTGCTGATTGAATTGATCGTTGAACAGCGTGGAAAGCCGTACGGCTTCGTCTTGTCTGCTGCAGAAGACCAAACCATGCACCGGCGTTCCGGCTTGTGAGTACACCTGGATGGTATCGATGATGTATCGGACCCGTTTGGGATCGACAAGGGTCTCGAACCAGCGGGAGAGACCGGTCCTCTCGGAGGCTGACCATTGCGCGGGGTCGGCATGAGCGTTCACCGTGGTGGTGGATGCGTCGGCTGGCGGTTCCTCGATATATTCGTGTACGCCGTAATAGTGGAATGGGCATACCATACCCTCTTCCAACGCACGCTGCAATCTGATTTCATAGGCGATGTTGTTGCCGAACAGCGTGAAGATGTTCTCGCCGTCGGTTCGTTCCGGGGTCGCGGTCATGCCCAGCATGAATCGTGGAGTGAAATGGTCGATGATGCGGCGGTAGGAGGGTGCCGCCGCATGGTGCACCTCATCTATTACAATGTAATCGAAATGATCGCGGCTGAACGACTTGAGCACAGCCGGTTGTGACATGGTCTGCACGGTGGCGAACATGTAGTCGCTGTCGTGAGCCTTGGACGTGCCGGAAAAGATACCAGATGTGTGATGTGTCTTGCCGAAGATCTGTCTGTATGATTTCATGGATTTGGCGAGGATCTGTTCCTGTTGGGCTATGTAGAGCAGGCGTCGAGGGTGGCATCGTCGGGCGTCGAAGGCGGAAAGATAGGTTTTTCCCGTCCCTGTCGCGGAGATGATCAACGCCTGGCTTTCGCCTTGGTCGCGGAGTGCCTGCAGATGTTCCAAAGCTTCACGCTGCAACGCGTTTGGCGTGATGGGGGCCGCTGGGATCGTTGCGAGCGGGTTGGGACGCGCCGGTGCGTATCGTCTGAATTCCTTTTCGTACTGATGCAGCCATTCGTCCGTCAGCGGTATGGATTCCTGACGTTGCTCATCGAGTTCCTCAAGCAGTTGCTCGACGAGGGTGCCCTCGTCGAGCGCCGATATCTTGAGATTCCATTCACGGTTGGTGTGCAGCGCGGTATAAGTGAGATTCGAGCTGCCTACGTATGCCGAGTACAGTGTTTTGTCTTCGGCGGCTCGGCGAAACACGTATCCTTTCGGATGGTAGGGATAGCTCGCAAGAGGAGCGGTTGCGTCGGGGCGAGTATCGGATTGCCAGATGAATACGTCGATGCCTGCGGACCTGTGCAGGGCGAGGAGTTCATGAAATACTTGTGGCGAGTTGAAGTAATTGTAGGTCGAAGTGAAAATCCGGCCGCTATGAGGATGCGCGTGTTCGCTGAAATCAAGGAAGTGCTGTTTGAGCGCTTGTATCATGCCTTGCGATACGAAGGCGACCGACATGTCAAATTCTGCGCTGGTCTCCAGTTCTTCGCCGATGGCGCGGTCCATCGTTCGTCCGTCATGGTTGGCGATGAGTGTTGGCGCATATGTGTCCCGTGCGGCGGCGTCGTCGTGTACGAGCCCTGAGAGTGCGGCCGTGGCGACGGTATCGGCGATATGTTGGTCGGTGAATCTCTCGACGGGGCTGTCGGAATCGATGTTACGTTCCAAGGCCTTAACCTTCTCGAGTGTCGGTTTGCGGATGAGGTAAATCCGGAACTGCAATAGTGGCAAGCCGGCGCACGGCCTCACGATCGGCGGGTGCCCAAAGCAGCGTATCGAAATCGTCCGGTGTCATCCAGCGGAGTTGCTGATGCTCGCTCAGCTTCGGTGTCCCCGACGTCAGGCTGCACAGAAACGTAGTGAGCTCGATCGTGCCGAAAGCATACCGTTCCACTGTTGTGCACAGGGTCGTGCCAACGTTGATGTCACAGAGCAGCTCTTCCTTGATTTCTCTGCGCAGCGCCTCCTGTTGGGTTTCCCCGGGTTTGACTTTTCCACCGGGAAATTCCCAATACCCGCACAGTGATCTGCCTGGTCCGCGTTGCGCGCACAGGACGGTATCGCCGGATATGATGGCTGCCCCTACGACATGCAGTGTGGCGGATGCGGTTGTTGGATTCATGGACGCCCTTGGTTTGGAGTTGCAACGCCACCAGGATACAACCTCGGGTGGCGCATCTGCCGGCCGCGGTTCCTCAGCGCGGACGCCGTCGCTTCACGATGCGTTCTTTCTCAAAGCGTATTCCATGCCACTTCTATAATGCGAACCGCCGCCAACGGTGGATGATGCGTCTCGATGCGAACATGGTTGTGCATATGAGACGGGTCGGCCCGCGATGGGATGCTTCGCTCATATGCGGTATTGATATGAACAATAAGTTGCCCCGATGTGATGATGCGCCGGGGGAGAACATACAAAGGAGTTCTTATGCCACAAACTATCAAGGCGTCGGTCGCGTATGGTATCGGCAAGGGATTTGCGCAGCCGGAGGACATCGTTATCGACGACCCAATCGGCGCCGAGGTGCTGGTTGACGTCAAAGGTTCGGGACTATGTCATTCCGATCTGCACCTTGTCGAGGATGACGACCAGTTCTTTACGTTCCCAGCCGTTATCGGCCATGAGGTGTCCGGTATCGTGGAGCAGGTTGGCCCCAGGGTCCGCGGCATCAAAGTCGGCGACCATGTCGTCGCCTCATTGGAGCAGGTCTGCGGCCATTGCTCGAACTGTCTGAGTGGGCGCCCGCAGTCTTGCACGCAGCAGCAGGAATGTGTGCGTGGTGCGGATGAACCTCCAAGATTGTCGTTCCCCGATGGCCGGCCGTTGACGCAGGCCTTCGGCATCGGTGGATTTGCAGAGAAGGCATTGATCCACGAGAACCAACTCGCCGTCGTCAATA
>CALNAE010000310.1 GCA_937874315.1 uncultured Bifidobacterium sp.
AGCCAGCGCAGCTGGGAATCATGCACGAACAGATCCCAGGCCAGTCTCATGTTGTCAAGTAGTTCCTCGACGTTTCTGCCGATTAATACCTGGGACATGGATTCGATGGCCTTACAAACCACGTCGTTGCCGCGACCGATGGTGAAGACGAAACCGACTCCGCGAATTCCGTCATCGGCATCGGTGGAGATTTCCGCATAGGCCGATGAATAGTCTGGATCTTTGTTCATGGCATCCGAACCCGACAGCGTCTGTGAGGTGGGGAAACGGAAATCATAGGTGTGTATTGCTGTGATACGGCTCATGTCAGGCTCCTTCGCCCTAATGTGATGTACGCTACAGTGCATAACTCGAGAATGGAAATATATAAATCCGGATGCGAATATTTCTTAATTCTTCTACTTGTTTGTATCTCTACGAGTGCGTGAGAGTGTGTCTAAGGACGTTCTGATTCGGTGCTTTCGGTACGATAAGCGATATCGGAAAGGAAGCCATAATACATGACGTTTCGAGAAAGCAACCACGAGTCAGTGAGTTGGCGAAACTCGCCGGCGTGTCATCATCGACTGTTTCCAAGGTGATTAATGGTCGTCCGGGAGTCTCTGAAGAGACCAGACAGAGCGTCGAGGCCGTGTTGGCGGACAGTGGGTATTCTCATCCGCTGGTGAGCACCAAGGTGTCGCAGACGATCGAGCTCGTCGTGGAATATATCGAGAACAACGGGACCATCGAGATGATCAAGAACGCATCGCATTGGGCGTTGGAACGGGGATGCGCGCTGACGGTCACGCAGACGGATTTCGGCAGGCGTAGGGATGAGTGCTTCCGAGGCATCATCGATCGCAACCCATTGGGAGTTATCGTGCAGATGTTCGATATGACCAATGAGGAAGAGACGCTGCTGCAATCGCGCAATATCCCCATCGTCATTGTGGATCCGGTGGCCCCGATAGGTTCCAATGAGATGGGAATTTCCATCGATAACTGGACCGTTGGCTTCCAAGCCACGGAGCACTTTATGTCGTTGGGGCACCGCCGTATCGCAGTGATAACGGGGCCCATGGGGACGCAGTCCGCCGTGGCGCGTTACGGCGGGTATGTGGCGGCACTGATGAGGGCGGGGCTTGATGTGGATAGGCAGCTGATCGCATCGGGTGATTATCTACCTGATCGGGGATATAAAGCGG
This sequence comes from uncultured Bifidobacterium sp., assembly GCA_937874315.1. GTDB lineage: Bacteria > Actinomycetota > Actinomycetes > Actinomycetales > Bifidobacteriaceae > Bifidobacterium. Next base: position 1,188 of record CALNAE010000310.1, read on the forward strand.
CATGCGAGCTGCTGGACCGTGATGACCCGCCTACCGCCATCTTCGCATGTAACGATCTGACCGCCGTGAACGTGTACCGTGCGGCTCGTAAACGCCATATCGTTCTGGGCGAACAACTCTCGGTTGTAGGATTCGACAATGTCTATCCTGCGCAATATCTGATGCCTTCGCTGACCACCGTGAATCAGCCTTTTAATCTGATTGCAAAGAAGGCGGTGGACATGATCATCGCCGTCAGGAATGGCGAGGAGGTGGAGCGGCATGTCGTGTTGCCCACCAGTCTCGTGATTAGGGAGAGTACCGTTAAACTAAACCAAGTTGTAGCGGGATAAGTCGCAGGTTGATATGCGGCTTGACTGCGAATTCGTGTCGAGGAGATCGCTATGAGGTATCAGGTAATTGGGCGCAGTGGCGTCAACGCGTCACGCGTAGCCCTCGGTGTGATGCGGATGGATACGAAAACGGCGCCGGAGGCAGCTCGGATTGTTCGTACGGTGGTTGATCGTGGCGTGACGTTCTTCGATACCGCAGATTGCTATGGCGCGGGTGAGAGCTCGCGGAGATTCGCTCGGGCATTGCAAGACGCAGGTATCGATCGTGATGACATCGTCGTTCAAACGAAATTCGGGATTTATCGGGATCCTACGAGCAACGCCATAACTCGCTACGACTTTTCCAAGTCTCATCTTCTCGCGGCGCTTGATGATGAGTTGCGAAACCTCGATACCGATCATGTGGACTTCGTGCTGTTGCATCGGCCTGACACGTTGGTCGATCTTGACGAGCTTGCCGAAACGTTCGATGTCTTGGAAAGCTCCGGCAAGGTACTCCATTTCGGCGTCAGCAACGTCAACCCGGTGCAGGTATCCATGTTGCAGTCGGCGCTCAGCCAGCGGCTTGAGGTTAATCAGTTGCAATTCGGGCTGGGGCATACCGGTATGATCCGTCAGGAATTCCATGTCAATATGGATGATCCGGCAAGCGTGGACCACGATGGTGGACTCATCTCCTACTCGAGGCTGCAGCATATGACCATTCAGGCATGGAGCCCATTCCAAGTGGGGTTCTTCGAAGGGGTGTTCCTGGACAATCCTGAATATGCCCGCCTCAACGAGGTCTTGGAGAGGGTCGCTCAACGCTGTCACGTGACGAAAAGCGCGATAGCCGTGGCGTGGATTCTCAGGCATCCCGCGAATATGCAGGTGTTGTTGGGCTCGATGACTCCTAGCAGGTTGGCGGACATGATCGCAGGGGCCGACGTCGAGCTTTCCGCGCAGGAATGGTATGACCTGTATACTGCAGCCGGCAATGATCTGCCGTAAGACGAGACATGCATTATTTCCTTCCACGACGCTGCCGGTCCACGGATAAGATCATGTACCATGACCGTGCCAAGGCGCTGGACGCTGCAAATCGCAGTCTTGTAGAGCGCGGGGTGGAACTATGGGTCTATCGGTGTCAATACTGCGGGTGCTGGCATTTGACCCACCGCGATCCGGATTCCCCAGTGTCCGGCAGTCTGTCGGGGATGTCACGTAGGCCGCGCTCCCGCAAGCGGGGATTCAAGCCTCGCCGGCGTTGATCGGTCCGGCGTTGAAGTCTCGGCGCTCGCCCTACGGCATCGATGCGTTCATCGACGCGTCTTCGGTATCTTCGGTGATCCTTCATCACCCGCGGTCTGCGACACGCTCGGTTTTTCTCCACAAGTCGTGTGATGGGTATTTTGAATCGCCATTTTCCGCCATCGTAAATTGCTATCATCCGACTTGTGGAGAGAAGTTCGGGTGTGTCTCGGACGACGGGGGCACGTTGCCCTCGTACGGCCTATCCGTGCCGGAGGAGTCCAATAAACTGTGCGCGACAAAAGGTAACGTCGGATTACCGGCTGAGATCGAAACCCTGTTGCCGGGCGATTGGCTCGATGGGCTTATGCAGCGGTTCACGTGCGGTGGCCGCGGCCGCGACCTGCGCGCTGAATGCCGCCACGGGCCGATCGGCTTGGCGCAGGTCATAGTATCGATGAACCTCGGCATCGAAATCGTCCAGTGGTTCAAGAAAACATTCGTCGCCGGACGGGTAGGCGTTGTCGAAGAACTGCATCGATCTGGGCATGCGGGGCTTGAGCGCGGGGGATTGCGCCGGTTTGCCTATGGCCAGGCCAAGTACGGGGACCGTGTACCGCGGCAGCCGTAAGAGTTCGATCAGACGGCTGGCGTCATTGAGCACCGAGCCTAGAATAACGCATCCCAGGCCCAGTGAATTCGCTGCTGTCTCCATGGCGTGCAGTGCCAGCACGGTATCATTCTGCGCCTGCGCATAGCGGTATCCAGTGTTCAACGTGAAACCATCGGCCTCGATGTCGACGCCCTCGTGTTGGGCGATGACGGCGTCACGATGCAGATCGGCGATGAACATGTACAGTAACGGCGCTTGGGCAATGTAGTCCTGATGGGCGATTGTCGCAATCGCCTGCTGCAGGGCGGCATCGGTGACACGGATGGCGGACCATGCGTTGAGGTACTGGCTTGACGCGGCATGCTGCGCAACGGTTTCCAAGCGGACCACGATATCGTCGTCGATGGGGTCGGGGAGGAACCGCCTGATGGAGCGGCGATTGAGCAGGGTGGCTATGGTCGTATCGGTCGTGATATCACTCATGGAAACTGTTGTACAACATTCGGAGGGAGGGCGAGGCCATTACGCTTGGATCGGAATACGACTTGGAATACGACTAGCGATATGGCAAGGCGACGAAGAAGGATGCGAAGAGCCGGCTGGCTCAGGCATGGGGCGGACCGAGTGGCGAGGGTTGATGAACAGCGGAGGAGTATAGGGCTGACTCCGTCGTGCGACGGGCCGAGGCTCACGGATTATGTACGTCGATCAGTTATCGCCGGCGCGTTTGCGTTGACGGTGTGCGACGAAGCTCTTGGACCCGCGGTCCGAGAGCTGCGAGATCACGGCTCCGAACGCCGCGGACAGCCCAGCGAAGAGCAGACTCATGATCAAGCCCTGCTGTTGGTCGGTTCGCGTTGATTTGGACCCCGTCCCGGCTCTTTTCGCCGACCTGCGAGCGATGCCGGTATTCCACAGCGACTCGAACAGTTTTCCGGCTACGAGCCCGGCGACGGAGGGCAGCGCCACCTTGATTATCTTGTCTCCGAGGGAATCCGGATCTTCCGTACGTGCTATGCGCATTGCCGTCACCTTATCGTTGAAAGTATGTAGTCCATTGATGAGCGTCGTGGCTGTTGTTACCAATCCGCCGCCGACCTCGTCGTCGTTCATCTTGGCGTCGTCGGTTCGTTCGTTGTCGGTCATATGCCCATACTAATTCACCTGGCCCGGTCAGCGCCAGCAGAATGTCATTGTCGAAAATTTGTAACCGAGATGAGTGCGTGGTATCGACCCCAATCGAGCGTATTACAGTGGAAGCATGGCCACCCTTAACACCTCGGGCATTGATGCCTCGCAACCGGGTTTCCTGGTGTTGCTCCGCCATGGGCAGACCGCATGGAGCGTCTCGGGACAGCACACGGGCAGGACCGACATTCCGTTGACCGCCATCGGACGCGAACAGGCCGTCGAAGCCGGTCGGCGTATCTCGCGCGCGTTCCCGCAGGGCTTCGCCGATGAAAATATACTGTCCAGCCCCTTGTCCCGAGCGACGCAGACCGCTCGATGCGCCGGTTTTGCGCGCGTGGTGACTTGCCCCGGGATCGCCGAGTGGGATTATGGCAGGGCCGAGGGGCGGACCCGCGCTCAGATCAGTGCCTGGTGCGAACGAGATTGGGATTTGTGGCGTGACGGTACGCGGTCGCTTGGTGTGGAGCTTGACGGTGAGCACAGTGAGGTTCTGCCGTCGGGGGAAACCGTGACCGTGCGCAACGCACGCGGGGAGACACTGGAGGATGTCGCGGCACGCGCCGGAAAGGTGGTGAATGAGTTGCTGCCTAGGATTATGGCGGGTAATGACGTGTTGTTGGTCGCGCACGCTCATATCTTGCGCATCCTGACCACGCAATGGATCGGTGCCGATCCTCATATGGCCAAGCTGTTGCGCCTTGATACCGCTCATTACAGCGTGCTGAGCATATACAAGGGTGACCGCGTCATCGATCACTGGAATGCGTGATGAGGCGGATCTTGTGAGATCGAGCCGATTGGCATCCCTGCGCTGAACTGCCCCGCCGATGGCTGCGTGATTGTGGTATGAGGAATGAGGAACGAGGTGTATGAGGGCCGGCATTCGATTATTCGGGTGTCGGCCCCGTTGGTACCCGGTGCCGATGGATATGGGATGTTGCTCCACGGACGTGACCACCGGAAAATTTCTCGGGTATTTGGGAATATAATTTGACTTCCGAAAGTTGAGTGATGTAGGCTCAAGTTTGTAGAGCAAACATGAACGGAATGTGGGGCTAAGGGTGTGGGTCGCAAGGTCCACGGCCTGGTTCCATGTAATTGTTGAGACAACACATAAGGAGATACAGTTATGGGACGTGCAGTTGGTATTGATCTAGGTACTACCAATTCCTGCATTGCCACGCTTGAGGGCGGCGAACCAACCGTGATCGTGAACGCCGAAGGCGCTCGCACCACGCCGTCGGTCGTGGCATTCAGCAAGTCCGGAGAGATCCTCGTCGGTGAGGTCGCCAAGCGTCAGGCTGTCACCAACGTCGATCGCACCATCAGCTCGGTGAAGCGCCACATGGGCACCGACTGGAGCGTGGATATCGATGGCAAGAAGTGGACACCTCAGGAGATTTCCGCGCAGATTCTGATGAAGCTCAAGCGGGATGCCGAGGCCTATCTTGGCGAGTCGGTCACCGACGCGGTGATCACCTGCCCCGCGTACTTCAACGATGCCCAGCGCCAGGCCACCAAGGATGCCGGTAAGATCGCAGGACTCAATGTGCTGCGCATCATCAACGAGCCTACTGCGGCGGCGTTGGCCTATGGCTTGGAGAAGGGCAAGGAGGATGAGCGCATCCTGGTCTTCGATCTCGGTGGTGGCACCTTCGATGTCTCCCTGTTGGAGATCGGCAAGGATGACGACGGTTTCTCCACGATTCAGGTTCAGGCCACGAACGGTGACAACAAGCTCGGTGGCGACGATTGGGATCAGAAGATCATCGACTGGTTGGTCGGTGAGGTGAAGAATAAGTATGGCATCGATCTGGCCAAGGACAAGATCGCGCTGCAGCGGCTCAAGGAAGCCGCTGAACAGGCGAAGAAGGAACTGTCCAGTTCCACGTCGACGCAGATCTCCATGCAGTATCTGGCCATGACTCCCGACGGCACCCCGGTGCATCTGGACGAGAGCCTGACCCGTGCGCACTTCGAGGAGATGACCTCGGACCTGTTGGGTCGTTGCCGCACGCCGTTCAACAACGTGCTGTCCGACGCCAACATCTCCGTGAGCGATATCGATCACGTGGTGCTGGTCGGTGGTTCGACCCGTATGCCCGCCGTGAAGGATCTGGTCAAGGAGCTCACCGGCGGCAAAGAGGCCAATCAATCCGTGAATCCCGATGAGGTCGTGGCCGTCGGCGCCGCCGTGCAGTCCGGCGTCATCAAGGGCGATCGTAAAGATGTGTTGCTCATCGATGTGACACCTCTGTCCTTGGGCATCGAAACCAAGGGCGGCATCATGACCAAGCTCATCGACCGCAACACCGCCAT
>CALNAE010000311.1 GCA_937874315.1 uncultured Bifidobacterium sp.
GAGGAATCATGACTCGCAATCGCAGGAGCGCGAAACAGGCCGGCGCGCGTATGGAGCAGGCGGTTGCCGACTATTTGGCGTGGGCGTTGGCTGATCCTCGTATCGAACGTCGGCATCTGTCCGGGTCGCAGGATCGCGGTGATATTACCGGGATCATGCTGGATGGCGAGCGGGTTGTTATTGAGGTCAAGGACACGGCGAGAGCTGACGTGAGCGGGCATCTTAAAGAGGCGCAGACCGAGGCTGGTAATGATGATGCGCTGTTCTGGTCGGTCGTCCAGAAGCGTCACGGCATTGGTATCGACAGTCCCAGTGGTGTCGGCCAGCAGCTCGTGTGCATGACACTAGAGCAGTACGCTCTTTTGCTTAATCACGGTCTGCCGTTGGGACCGGAGGAGGAGCGCTGACGCTTGCACACACACCATATGTGTGCTATAATGAAGTTACCTTATAGGAAAGGAAGCCAAAAATGGAAATGCCACTCAACGACGGCGAAATCAGAATCATGAAAGCGCTCATCGACGGTTCGAAACTCACACAGGATCAGATAGCGGATCGGGTGAATGACGGTGGCGCGGACTATTCGCATATATCCATGCGGACGCTGCTCTACAGACTCAGGATAAGGGGATATGTACATTCCAATCATCCGGAAATGCGTCGCGTCCCATACACGTATGATCTCACTGATGATGGTGTAAAAGCCCTATCCCAAATAACCAGTGGCAGGTGAGACATGTATATAAACGCCACCAAAAACAAGCAGGGAAATAAATATCGCTACTCCGATCTACTCACAGTTGTACAGGCTGTTGATGAAGCCGGATATGAGTTCCAACAGACGGTTGAGCAGAACAGTGACGGCGCGTGGTGCGTGAAAACGCGAACCCGCGCGAAGGGAGATGATAAATACGGAGATTGGACTGCGTCCATCCCCATCATCACCACCGAAACACTGAGCCGCGAGGGGAAAAGAACGCTATCCAACGCACAGGAATTCGGCAGCGCACTCACATACGCACGAAGATACTCCCTATACGTGGCATGCAATGTCATCCCCGATGATGATGATGGTGCGAGCGCCGGAATACAGACGTACCATCCGAAGACGAATGGAGTCATGAGGCGATCACCGGGGATATCGCAGGAGGATGTGGATAATCTCAAAAGACTATCCCGGGAGCATGGGTATGATCTGCGTGAGACGGTGCGACAGGCAATCGGTCATGACATCGAATCACCCGACATGCTCACATCTCGGGAGTACGCGCAGGTGATAAAACTCATGCAGGGGAATCACAATGGATGATCTACAGGTGGATTTGAAGCTTTTTATCCTGTTCGCACAGCGCATGGATTTTCGAAGGGCATTATATAGGGCCGATCCGATAATGTTCCGGCGTTATGCAGGGGAATGTGAACCATGGAGGAAATATGACGATACAAAAAATGAGTGATTCCGAGTATTTCGCTCTGGATGCTCTCGATCAGACGCTCCTCAAAAAATTTATGGTCAGCCCGCTCGAGTACTCCCATGCCAAGTCGCATCCAATGCCCACCAGTAGTATGCGGTTGGGTTCGGCTGCACACTCGCTCATACTCGGTAGTGGCCCCGACGTGGTGGAGTCACCGGATGGGAGAACGAAATACGGCAAGCAGAGGATAAGGGAGATCAGTGAGAAGGGCGATATCGCTCTCAATGCCGCTGACCTCAAAACCGTGCATGGTATGCGTGACATGATGGGTGATTATTTCACGAGCATGCCGGGAGAGGCGGAAATGGCAATGACCGCAGAAGACCCATGGACGGGGCTGAGCCTGAAAGGTAAGGCGGATTATCTACCCACTGAACCTATCGATGGAACATATCGGATACTGGACTACAAAACCACGTCGAACAGTCCAGAGGATTTCCCGCGCTCCGCATATCGACTCGGATACTATATACAGGCGGCGTTCTACATGCGGCTGTTCCGTATCAACACTGCCGGTGATGATGCTCCGCTGGGATTCCGGTTCGTTGTGCAGTCAACCAATCCCCCCTATGACTGGATGATATGGGATATAGACGAGGATAGTCTGGAGATCGAGGCGAGCGCGCACAGGATAGATTCGGCACTCCATGACTTTTCGGAGTGTCAGGAGATGGATCGTTTCGACCAAGGATTGGACAAGACCCCTCATGCCCTGATGATGAGCACATGGGAGCTTCAGAATCTTGAGGATTTCTAGCGTGTCGCTTGCACACACATCCTATGTGTGTTATAATGAAACTACCTCAAAGGAAAGGAAGCCAAAATGAACAACAACAACATCGACACAACGAAGCCAGTCTACTACGCATACTACTGGCATTACGGCCTTCGTTGCGTGAACGAAAAGGGACGCGAGATGGGTTCGCTCATGGCCTTCCCCACCAAGAAATCCCGTGATGAATGGGTTTCGGACGAGAGATATGAGAATGGGAATCTCCACAGGGAGGACATTGATTCACGCGTCGCACGCCGTTACATGATACACGAGCTTGAGAACACATCCGACTGGTCAAGACTCCTTGACATATATGACTCCCCCAGCGGAATAGAGAAGTACGCGACGACAAACCAACTCAAAAAAGCGTGGATCAGGATGCGGGATCGGATGGAGGTGTGAAACAGACACGACAGCAGCGTGAGACCTGCTACAGGCGCGATGACTACAGGTGCGCGATATGCGGCAGGTCTCTCTATGACTATCCCGCATCCCTGCATCACCGGAGGATGAGATCACACCCATGGGATGGACTCAATCGGTCGAGTAATCTCGTGCTCCTATGCGGCAGTGGCACGACGGGATGCCATGGGATCGTCCACTCGCAGGGGGCAGAATCATATGAGTATGGATGGCTTGTCAGCGCATATAACGATCATCCCGAATCGGTGCCGTTCAAATCATGGCGTGGATGGGTGCTATATGACAATGACGGCGGGACGACACTGATATAAAAATGATCCCC
>CALNAE010000312.1 GCA_937874315.1 uncultured Bifidobacterium sp.
ACCCGCCTCCGCTTTGGTGAAACTGAGACAACAATTTGCAGGTAGCGATGAATGCGGCCGGGTTGAGTTCGGCTCGATAGAGAAAGTTATGCGATGGTTGCAGGTCGAGCGACTTACTGTCTGTACGCGTAGCAGGGTGCAACGATGACCGATGTCAACGGGCGTGGTGGCGTTCTTGTAGTAAGAAATTCATGTTCTATCGTGACTGATTGTCGTTCCATCGAAGTCAATTCGTCGATTTGGAAAGATGCGGCTGTTCAAGAAGGATCTTTGGGTCTATGCAGGGTTATCGTGTTTGCGTCTTCTGGTAAGAGTGTTACCGGGGAGGAGGATGCAGCGGCGCTTCTGCGCTAAGGTTTTGGGATTGTGTATTCGTGTTGGTGCGCCACTTTGGCAAAATTGCAGGACGATGATTGCCGTCAGGGGGCGAGATGCTGTCATGCCTCTTGTTTTCGCCATGTTGAGAATCGGTTTGAACTCGATGTTTCACGTGAAACATCGTCGGCTCTGAGATGTTTAGTGATGATGGATTGTACAGTTTTCCAGGAGTATACAGAAGCGGCACAACGAAGGGTTATCCACAATCTTGCGTATGCGGCAAAGTTATCCACAATGACGGTTATCGGTGCATGAGGCGATCATTTCGTTGTAATATCGAGGATTGTTTGATGACGAAAATGAAGACGGTCCACTGTTCTGTCCACAGTTATGCACAGTTTTCCACATTTGCCACTGTGAGCAGGGAGCATGTCCATACGCATGGGGAGACTGGAACAACTGCCAGTTCATCGGAGGGATAAGTCAATGGATGACGACAAGTCCGCGAACCAGACGGAGGAAAACGCAACAGGAATGGAGTCGGCTCAAGATACGATAGCGCGAATATTCGGCGGCTCGACTCATTCGCTCGGAGCCGAGATGGCGCAGATGTCGTCAAGATATGAACAGCTACAAAAGATCGAAGTTCCGAAACCATCGGTGACTCGATGCATTGCAGTGGCCAATCAAAAGGGCGGTGTCGGGAAGACCTCGACTACGGTGAATCTATCCGCGGCTCTTGCTCAAGCGGGTGCCAGAGTCCTTGTTATCGATATGGATCCGCAGGGGAATGCCTCAACTGCGTTGGGGATTCCTCATGGTTCTGGTGAGCAATCGGTATATGACGTACTTGAGGGACGAGCGTCGTTACATGATGTCATGGTCCCCTGTCCTGATTTCGATAAGTTGTCCGTGGTTCCCTCGTCGATTGACCTCAGTGGCGCCGAGTTGGAAGTTGCTGATTTATCGAACCGTACGGAATTGCTTCGTGATGCGCTGGGGCAGATGCTGCATTCTACGTCCGAGCATTTTGATTATGTACTGGTGGACTGCCCACCGAGCCTCGGGCTGCTGGTGATTAACGCAATGTGTGCAGTGACCGAGGTGTTGGTACCAATTCAGGCGGAATATTATGCCCTGGAGGGCCTCGGACAACTCATCAACACCATTGAGCTGGTGCAGGAGCATTACAACCCAATTCTCTTGGTCTCTACCATGGTGGTAACGATGTTTGATCGTCGGACGCTGCTGAGCCGAGAAGTGTATGAAGAAGTAAAGAAGCATTATCCAAATATCGTGCTTGATACGACGATTCCAAGGACGGTGAAGATTTCCGAAGCCCCGAGTTTCGGGCAAAGCGTTATTGCTTATGACCCTAAGGGTCTCGGAGCCGTTGCGTATCTTGAAGCTGCCTTGGAAATTGCTCAACGATCGCCCTCTGTGCTGGCGGCGATTTCACGTAAGCGGAGGGAGAGCTGATATGACACAGAAATCTCGACTGGGCAAGGGTTTGGGCGCGCTGTTTCCGCCC
>CALNAE010000313.1 GCA_937874315.1 uncultured Bifidobacterium sp.
CAGTGCGTCGGCACCTGATCGATGTCGTTGTCGAAGAATCGGGCGTTATCGATGCGCGTCTGTTCGGCGAGCGTCTTGATGCGCGTTCCGGAAGCGAGTGAGGATCCGGGCTCATTGAATCCGATATGACCATCGGTGCCGATACCCAAGATCTGTACATCGACGCCACCTGCCGCGGCTATCGCCTGGTCATACGTCGTCCCGGCGGTTGCGATCGTGTCGAGATCGCCATTGGGGACGTGGACATTGTCCGGATTCAATCCCAAAGGTTCGATGACGGTACGCGCGATGGTGCTGCGATATGACTGCGGATGCTTTGGATCCAGCCCCGCGTATTCATCAAGTGCGAATCCTCTCACCGCCGACACATCGATGTGTTCGTCGGCAATATAGGCAGCCAGCCGACGGTACGCCGCCAGCGGGCTTGAACCGGTCGCCAGTCCCAGCACGGCATTGGGTTTTTTGCGGATCAGCCGAGCCACGCTTTTCGCGTAGATCTCACCCGCCTCGTCCTCGGTATTGACGATGATAACCTCAACCATAATGATGCCTCCTGTATCGACCTTCCCCGTTCAGGACGATCCTCGACCTGGCGCGGCAAACCATCAATTTGTTAGGGTTCCTTATTAATTCATTGTACCGACCAGTCCATACCTCACCCCGGCTACGCATCCAAGCTCTCAGCACCCTACTTGTTCTGGATTATCCCGGATTATCCCGGCCGATTCCCGCTGATCCTGGAATGCCTGTTGCCCCAGCCAAGGTTCCCTCTAGCAGCCAGTGGCCATGCGATGTCGGCAGCCATGCGGTACCACGCTTCGGATCTGAGCCGATATCACGCCAGCATCGGCGCGGTGGGTTCCCGGATGAGACGCGTAGGCGAGCAACGGCAGCGCCTTCAGGATTCGAATCATCCTCACCCATCGAAATGTTGCGCTTCCTCTTTGTTTATAGACCGTTCATGCTCTGGTACCACAGACAAGCGGTGCACCTCTAACATTGAAGCGATAAAGGAGTAATCGATGACATCACCATCCGACGGCTCGGTTGATACAACGCCCAATCAGCGGACAGACAATCCCGATTCTCCGACATCCGAAAACGACCGCGCACTCGCACGGCCTCGGAGAGGATGACGCTGCACGAAAAGAAATGGGTGGCCTACGACGTGGGCAACTCCGCATTCGCGCTGCTCGTCACGCAGTTCGTCGCATTCCCCTGCTCAATCCGCGTACGGACGACTCGCCGAACCCCTCGGCGCGAAACCGATGCTCATCGCAGACGTCGTGGCCTACATGTGCATCATTTTCTTCGCGGCGTTCTTTTTGCGGTCAGCGGTCGAGTTCTGGATACCCGCCATATCGGTCGGAGTGTTCCAAGGCGGCATACGGGCGCTGTCCCGGTCGTACTACGGCAAGCTCATACCCAAGGAACATGCCAATGAATACTACGGCTTCTACGATATCTTTGGCAAAACCACCTCTATTCTCGACTCCTTCATCGTGGCGGTGGTCACAGCAACCACCGGCGACGCCTCACTCGGGGTGCTCAGCATCGGCGCACTACTGATCGCCGCACTGGTGGTGTTGCTTCTGCAGCGCGATCCCACCCGCCATCCTTGGCAGCGATGCTGATGGCGGACTCGGTCATGTCCGCTACTCC
>CALNAE010000314.1 GCA_937874315.1 uncultured Bifidobacterium sp.
CGTCGTTGGCCTTCGGCGAACAGGGTGTCGAAGGCCAACGAGGATTTTCCGGATCCGGACAGACCCGTGAACACCACCATCCGATTTCGGGGGATCTCCACGTTGACGTTCTTGAGATTGTGCTCGCGCGCACCCTGAACTGTTATCTTCATATCGTTGGGAATCTCGGAGATATCCGCTACCAGCGAGCCATGGTCATGGATGAGCGGGGCGCGATTGATGGCCTGCGACAACAACGCAGCACCGTCCTTGCCGACCCGGCGGCGACGAACGTCGCGACGCTGTTTGGCGTCATCGACGTTCGTTGTATCCGCGTTGTTTTCGATTGCCGACGTTCCTGCGCTCACCGCTACCTCCGACTCTTGATCTACCGTGCCCAAGAATACCGCATTCCGTGACGAATTCGAACAACTGTTCGATGGCTGTGGCGTAAGTCACTCGCCTGATTCCCGTTCACGGTGGTCGGGATGCCGTAACATACCTACCCTGTGCGTATCATGGTCCTTCGGGTTCCCGGCGACACGATCCGCTGAAGGCGGAGTCGACGTATTCGATCAGCGCCTGCGGCATGAGACAATCGATCGGGAAATCCACGGTCATCAAGCATCATACGGAAGGATATACGGGCAGAGCATGGCAATCGAAGGACAAGGGCTCGAGATTCAGATCGGCGCTCGCACGCTGCTTCATCCCACCGATTTCCATGTCACGCGAGGCGATAAAATCGGCCTGGTGGGCCGCAACGGAGCCGGCAAGACCACGCTTACCCGCGTCATCACCGGCGATATGCTACCCTCCTCCGGCCATGTACGGGTCACGGGAAAGTTGGGGTATCTGCCTCAGGATACGCACGCCGCCGATCCGGAACAGACCGCGCTCGACCGGATGATGAGCGCACGTGATATCGCGTCGATTATCAGCCGATTGCGCAGTGCGGAGAAGGATATGACCAGTCCGGACGCGGATGTGATGACCAAGGCGATGGATCGCTACGACAAGGCGATGCAGGCCTTCGAAAAGGCCGGTGGGTACGCGGCCCAATCGCAGGCCATCTCCATGGCGGACAGCCTGGGACTGCCCCAGGACGTGACCCAACGGCAGCTGGGCACGCTGTCGGGCGGTCAGCGGCGCCGCGTCGAGCTGGCCCGGATTCTGTTCTCAAATGCCGACACCCTGATTCTCGATGAGCCCACGAACCATCTGGATGCCGATTCCATCGAGTGGCTGCGCGGTTATCTCAAACGCTTCGAGGGTGGTTTCCTGGTCATCTCCCACTCCACGGAACTGCTCGATGAGGTGGTGAACAAGGTCTGGCATCTGGATGCCCAGCTGGGGAGCATCGACATGTACTCGTTGGGGTGGAAGGCCTATCTGCATCAGCGCGTGGTCGACGAGGAGCGTCGTCGCCGCGAGCGCGAGGTCGCCGAGAAGAAGGCGGATCGGCTCATGAAGCAGGGCATCCGTCTGCACGCCAAGGCGACCAAGGCGGTCGCAGCCCAGAATATGATGCGGCGTGCCGAGCGGCTGCTGTCCGAGACCAGCGAGGCCGAACGCAAGGAGAAGGTGGCCGATATCCGTTTCCCGGAGCCCGCCGCCTGCGGCAGAACACCGATCATGGCGAAGGAGATTTCGAAGGCATACGGATCGAACATCGTCTTCGCCGGCATCAATCTGGCCGTCGACAAAGGCTCTCGCGTGGTTATCCTCGGATACAACGGAGCCGGCAAGACCACGACATTGAAGATTCTGGCCGGCGAGGAACAGCCCGATACGGGCGAGGTCGTCTACGGTCATGGATGCAAGATCGGCTATTTCGCTCAGGAACACGACACCCTGGAGCTCGACTCCACGGTGCTGGAGAACCTACAGCATGTCGCCCCTGAACTGGATGACACGCACGCCAGATCGATTCTGGGCAGTTTCCTGTTCTCCGGCGAGGATGCCCTGAAACCCGCGAGGGTGCTCTCCGGCGGCGAGAAGACACGGTTGGCGCTGGCCACCTTGGTGACGTCCCGCGCCAACGTCCTGCTGCTCGATGAGCCCACCAACAACCTGGATCCGGTCTCACGCGATGAGATTCTGAAGGCCATCGCAAAATATGAGGGCGCCATCATTCTGGTCACCCACGATGAGGGCGCGGTCCAGGCCCTGCACCCCGAACGGGTGCTGCTGATGCCCGACGGGGACGAGGACCTGTGGAATGACGATTATCTCGATCTGGTGGCCGAGGAATAGTTCGCCCGGCGCGTTTACAGGTTCTCCTTCGGTGATGCTCCCGGGCTAGACTGGTGGTAAGGAACACCAGGGGTAAGGAGTCTGCTATGGAGCGTAATCGGGAGTCTCGCCGCCAGATGACGTTGCGGCATGCGGCATACGACGTCGATGCCGTTCGGGCGATGGAACGTCCGCTGCTTGATCGGGGTATCCCGCTGATGGGCATGGCGGCCGGCTCCGCGGCTCGGGTCGTGCTCGATCTGCTTGAGGAAGCCGGGATCGATGACGAGGATGCGCATATCGTGTTGCTCGCCGGAGCGGGTGACAACGGCGGCGACGGGTTGTACGCGGCCGCACGGCTGGCGGACGAGGGATTGGCCGTCACCGCCGTCACCGTCGGTCGTTCCGTGCATGATGGCGCGTTCGCCGCGTTCATGCGGGCCGGCGGCAAGGTGCTCGTGCTTGACCAAAACTCCAATATCCCTGGCTGCGCCTCGGACTTCAGCGCCGGTGAGGCGGGGAAACGTCTGCAAACCGCCATCGGTCTCGCCGCCGGCGCCGATGTGCTTGTGGACGCCATGACCGGCATCGGTGTCACGGGCGCCCTTCGCGGCATTCCCGCCGCACTTGCCGATGCGTTGGGCGAACACGGCGAGCTGCCGGCTCGCCCCGCCCTGCGGGACGTGGCCGATATCGTGGGCGGCGACATGCCCTTCGTCGTTGCCATCGATACGCCTTCGGGCGTGGGCGTCGACGACGGGTCGTTGCCCGGCGCGTACATTCCGGCCGACGTGACGGTGATGTTCGGAGCCATGAAGCCGTGCGCGATGCTGCCTCCAGCCGCCTACTGCTGCGGCACGGTGAACCTGGTCGATTTCGGGTTCGACATCGGCGCGCAGAAGCCGGTGGTACAGGCGATGAACGCGGAGCTGGCCTCGCAGTCCATCCGACTCCCCCAGCTCAATGATTCCAAATATTCTCGTGGCGTAACCGGTCTGATCACCGGTTCCGATCGCTATCCCGGTGCGGCGGTGCTGACCACCACGGCCGCCGCTCGCACGAACACCGGCATGATTCGCTATCTCGGTCCCGTACGCGCACAGAGCATGGTGCTGGAGCGCACGCCTGAGACCGTGCTCGGCAAGGGGCGTGTCGAGGCGTGGGTGGTCGGTTCCGGCGTACCGTCGCAACGGGTCGAAGACACCCAGATCGATCCTCAGCGTGCGGCCATCGCCGCATTGCTGGCCCACTACGATAGCGGCGAGCAGTTGAATGCGGACGAGCATGAGGACGAGACCGTCGATCGCAACGCCGATGGTGCATATGGTGATGCTTCCGGCGAGGCCTACGATATGCCCGCGCTATGTGTGGATGCCGGGGCGTTGGATCTGCTGCCCGCACGCGTGCCGACGCACGTCGTGATCACACCGCATGCCGGTGAACTGGCGCAGTTGCTCACCGAGCGCGGTGAGGCGCTCGAGGCGTCCGACGTGCTTGCCGAACCTTGGAAGTGGGCGAAACGCGCGCATGAGGTCACGGGCGCGACCGTCCTACTCAAGGGAGCCATCACTATCGTGACGGGTGAGGACGAGGAAGGCGACGTCATCACGCTGACGTCGGGAAGTGCGCCCGCCTGGTTGGCGACTGCGGGGGCCGGCGACGTGTTGGCAGGCATGATGGGCGGCATGCTGGCCCAGCAGGACGGCATGTTGCAGGAGGACGCCGCCGTGGTGGCCGAGGTGGCCGCGGCCGCGGCGTATCTACATGGACTGGCGGCCTGCAAGGCGGCTCATAGTCTGCAGCGTGGATGGTCGGCTCCCGTGCTGTATCGTCCTGCGGATGATGAAGACGGTCTCGGTGACCGCATCGACAACGTGACGGGTGGCATGCCCATTTCGACTCCTGCCGCCGGCAGGCCCATCGTGGCCAGCGAACTGCTCGACGCCATCGCGCCGGCGATTG
The DNA here is from genome assembly GCA_937874315.1 of uncultured Bifidobacterium sp. Classification (GTDB taxonomy): domain Bacteria; phylum Actinomycetota; class Actinomycetes; order Actinomycetales; family Bifidobacteriaceae; genus Bifidobacterium. Next base: position 4,177 of record CALNAE010000314.1, read on the forward strand.
CGGGGATGCTGGCATGACATGCACGGATGTCATCTTCGACTTCTGTGGCGTGCTTATCGACTGGCGGTGTGCCGCCTGTCTACGAGGGCACGTGTCCAACGCGCTGATCGACGAGATCTGCGCGGATGCGGACCCGTGGGGGTTCTTCCGATATGAGGCGTATATGGACGAGGGCCAGGATTTCGCCGATGTGCTGGCTCGATACCGCCATGAGTACGGCGATGAGATGGCCGACATCTTCTCGTATTACATCGTGCATTACGGCGACTCGCTGACCCGGATCGTTCCGGGCATGGAGCGACTGCTTGATGATCTGCACGGCTGTGGCGCGGGGGTCTGGGGTTTGACGAACTGGTCGCACGAGACCTTCCACTTCGCCCTGGATCGTTTCCCGCGGCTGAACGATCTGCTCGACGGCATCGTGGTGTCCGGCGTCGAGAAGATGCACAAGCCGAATGCCGATATCTATGAGCTGGCGTTGCGCCGATTCGGTCTTCGTGCCGGCAGCACGCTGTTCTTCGACGACACCGAGGCGAATGTCGCGGGCGCACGAGCGGTGGGAATGCAGGCAAGTCGTTTCGTGGACAGCGGGCAGGCGAGGGTACGGCTGCGCGAGAGCGGGTTGTCGCTTCCTGAACCAGCCGCGTGACCGTCCTCGGATGACCCTGAGATGGTCATCTAGGGAACAGTTTCGACCCAGCCGTAGCGCGGTTCTGCTATACATGCCTGTATGACACTGCTCCAGCTCAAGTACATCGTCAAGATCGTCGAATGCGGCTCCATGAACGAGGCTTCGCATGAGTTGTATGTTTCCCAGCCGGCGCTGAGCTCCTCCGTCAAGGAGCTGGAGAACGAGCTGCATATCGAGATCTTCACGCGATCCTCTCAGGGCATCGCGCTGACGGTCGATGGTGCGGAGTTCCTCACGTATGCCCGTCAGGTGCTCGATCAGGCGGATCTGCTCGAGGAGCGCTACAAGAACGCGCGTCCGCGCAAGCAGTTGTGCAGCGTCTCGACCCAGCACTACATGTTCGCCGTCGAGGCGTTCGTCGACATGATCAATTCGGCGCATGCCGACGAGTACGAATTCACCATACGTGAGACGCGTACCAGGGATATCATCACGCAGGTCGCCAACATGCTGGCGGACATCGGGATCCTGTACCTGTCGGACTTCAATCGCGACGTGATCTCCAAGCTCCTACGCGAGAAGCATCTGGAATTTCATCCGCTGTTCCGCGCTCCCCTGCACGTGTTCATTTCGCGCGACAATCCGTTGGCGGCCAAGGAACGGCTCACCATGGACGATCTGCGCCCTTACCCGTTCATCCAATACGAGCAGGGTGAGGAAGGTAGTTTCTACTTCGCCGAGGAAGCGGTCTGGCCAGAATATTCCCCCAAGCAGATCAACGTCACCGACCGCGCGACGATTCTCAATTTCATCATCGGGCTCAACGGCTACACCGTGTGCACCGGCATCGACAACGGCGATCTGAACAACGAGAAGATCGTCACCGTGCCGTTGGTATCCGATGAAACGATGCTGCTGGGATGGATCACCAACGAACGCGCACGATTGTCGCACGCTGCGCGGGCCTATCTGGACAAGCTCAGAGGCGTGATCGCCTCACACGGATACAGCCTGATCGACGCCTGAGGAAGGCCGCGACGGCGTCGCCCCGGGTCGATCCGCATCAGAGGGTCGATGGTGCCACGGCTTCGATGATGTCGTCGCACAGTCCACGCTGATCGGGGTCGAGGCCGGTCTGCGCGGTGACGGCGTAGAAATGACGGGTGAAGGCGTTCGGTAGCGACCGCACCGGTACGCCGGGCGGCACGATGTCTCGGGAGACTATGCTGCGCCCGATACCGTGGGCGAGTAAGGCGCAGATCTTGTCGTTGCTGTCCAACTCCACTGTCGCGGGGCGCGAGGTCGCGATGGTGCGTTGGTAGAGGTCGGTGTAGTAGCGCACCCCCGAGCCCGGCTCCCTCACCAGCCACAGGGTTCGATCGCCGGCGTCGCGTCCGGCGAGCACCAGATGGTCCTCTCCCAGCATCCGCAGGCTCACCGCGTCGGTTCCCACCGGCTTTTCGATGATGCCCAGTTGCGCCTGCTTGCGTTCGATCGCGCTGACGATGGCGTCTGAATTCATGGTATGCACGGTGAAATCCATCGTATCCAGCAAATCTTGGATCGCGGTGATGACGCGTGGCAGCAGTGTGGTCGAGGCGGTATGCGACATCAGCAGACAGAAGCTGGTGACGCCTTGACGTCGTCGCTGCATACGAAATCGCGTGTCCGACCAGAGGCGAACGATCCGTACGGCGCTGTCGTATAGATCCCGGCCCGCCCGCGTTGCCACGGCGTCATCCGATGTTCGACGGACGAACAGCCGCGCTCCGATTCGTCGTTCCAGCAGGGCGATGCGTTTGGATACGGTGGACTGGGCGACATGCAGCCGGGAAGCGGCGGCGGTGAACTCTGCGGTCTCATACACCGCGATATGGGTGGTCAGCAGTTGCATGCTGATGTCCTCGGATGGCGGCATGCCATCTCCTTTCTCGCGTGCGTGGGAGCAGTGTCGTCTCGCAGCCGCATCGCATGGCGTCAACGGTGAACATGCCTGGTGAACCATCGCATGTATTCCATATTGGAATATCATATATCGTGTCCATGCATTTGTGGAATAAGGCATATGGGTGTTCACTGCAATGGTGCAATACGAATCAGATATCATAACCGCCAGTCAATCCAGTGCGGCGACGGGCATGCACCAAGCCACGGTACGCAATCGACGGCTACGGCCGGATAATCGAGAGTCACGGCTTGTGCGCTATCACCGCGGCGTCCCCTTGCCCAAGGGCGGGCTAACGCTTGGCATATTGGCCTTGGGCAATCTCTATATCACCATGGGACTCGGCTCCCCAACCGCCATCCGCATCGGCTGTGCGTTGGTTGCGGTGCCGCTGTTATTCACCATCATCGGGAAGTGCCTGCTGCATCCGGTGCTGGTATTGGGCACTGACATGTCCAGTCCCATCGTGGCGCCGGTGTCGGCCACCGTGTTCATGTCATTGATGCAGATCGCCAGTTATATCGCACCGTATGACGGTCCGGCGCACACTCTTTCAATCGCCCTGTGGTATTTCGCGGTGAGTTGCAACATCGTGCTTATGGTGCATATCACCAGCCGTTTTGTGGTGCATGGTTTCGCGTTCAGGCAGGTGTTCCCGACGTGGTTCGTCGGCTATGTCGGTATCGTCGTGGCCTCGGCGACCAGTGCTCCCGTACACCAGCGGCCGCTGGGACTGATGATTTTTTGGATTGGGTTCATGCTCTATATGGTGATGCTGGCGATTGTGGGGATTCGGGTTATGCGAATACCCATGGAACCGGTTACACGCCCGACGTTGGCGATTTTCGCGGCTCCCATGAGCCTGTCTGTTGCGGGATACACCGCCTCGGCGCCCGATCCGAATCTGGGATTCGTGCTGGTGCTGATCGTCCTTGCCCAAGCGCTGTTCTTAGGGGTGCTGATGATTATGCCGATGTTGCTGCGTTCCCCCTTCTCCCCCGCGTATGCGGCGTTCACGTTCCCCTTCGTCATCACCGCGACGGCGCTCCACAAGGTCCTCGACCTATGCAAGGGGCGCGGCTGGGATGTGCCGTCCTGGTGCTATGGACTGCAATACGCCGAAACCGTATTCGCCACCCTTATGGTTGCCATGGTGCTGGTGCGCTATATGCACGGCAGCCATATCCGATGGTCTGCGCTGGGGCTTTCCGAAGGTTGATGGGCGGCGGAGCGGCCGGGATGGATCACATTGCTCGCGAACACGCCCGGCCCCGGCCCATGTCAGGCACCGTACTGCTCAAGATAGCGTTCGGAGCGGGCATAGGTATCCATGTCGATCAGCGGATTGCCGTGGGCATCGGTCATGCGGCGTGCGGCGTCGAAGATCTCCCGTACATTGGCGATGGCCAGAACCGGGAATCCCAATTCCTCCTCGACGGCCTTCACCGCGGAGGTTCGCGAGTCCCCGGAACGCTCCATACGGTCCACGGACAGTACCAGCCCGACGATTTCGACATCGGCGCACGACCTGATCTTCGGCACGACCTCGCGTACGGCGGTTCCCGCGGTCATCACGTCATCGACGAGCAGGATCTTCATGCCGTCTTTCAACGCAGTGCCGACCATCAGGCCACCGTCGCCATGGTCTTTGATCTCCTTGCGATCGAACGTGTAGCCGGCTCCGACGCTGTGCAGGGAGGTGAGCGCGATGGTGGTGGACACTGCGATGGGGATGCCTTTATAGGCGGGTCCGAATACGGTGTCGATGTCGCGCGGCAGGATGCCGGAAGCCATGGCATCGACGATCTTCTCGGCATAGAAGGCGCCCAGCGTGCTGATCGTGATGCCGTCGTGGAAGGCGCCCGCGTTGATGAAATAGGGTGAACGACGCCCCGATTTCAACGTGAAGTCTCCGAATTTCAACGCCTGGGCATGTAGCAGGAACGCAGTGAAACGCTCGCTGAGCGGCTCATAATTGGCCATGGTCTCCTCTTCTCGGTAGCTTCTTCTTGATTGTCTTGACTTCCTGATTGTCGCAAGCGCCGATGACTTACCGGCGCGCGGTGGGCCAGTCAGCGGTAGACTGCAGAACGCAAGGCGTCCCGCATGTCGACGGCCGCCAGACGTGCCGAATCGGCGACGAGCGACAGGGACTCGTCCGCCGACGACGAATCGTCATATCGATCCGCATGGCGCCAGGCTCCGATGATGCCGCGTGACGAACTGACGATGGCTCCTCGTCCGTCCGTATCGAAGAGATCGGCCACGTCCGCGGCCGTGCCCCCCTGCGCACCATATCCCGGTACCAGCAGCATGGTATGCGGCAGCGATGCACGCACCGAAGGTGCCTTGGCCGCGAAGGTCGCTCCATAGACTCCTCCGACGGCGCTGTATCCGTAGGATCCACGCGTCGAGCTTCCCCATGATTCGACGAGCCGGGCCACCCGTTCATGGACCATGCCGCCGTCCTTCAGTTCCAGCTCCTGCAGCTGCGCGCTGGATGGATTCGAGGTATGGACCAATACGAAGATGTCCTTGCCACTGTGTCGTGCCGCCTCTACGAAGGGCATGACACCATCGGCACCCAAATATGGATTCACCGTGATCGCATCTTCGTGCCACGGGTCATCGGGCCCTTCTGCGCCGCCGTGACCGGTGTCGGATCCCGAGTCATGTCCGGGCAGCGCCGGCACGCCGGTGAGATGATGCGCGTAAGCGGAAGCGGTGGAGCCGATGTCGCCGCGCTTGATGTCGCCGATGACGTACAGACCGCATTCCTGCGCGTATTCGCAGGTCATGGCGTAGGCATCGACGCCGGCTGGTCCGAGTGCCTCATACATCGCGATCTGGGGTTTCACCGCAGGCACGATGTCGGACACCGCATCGATGATGGCCCGGTTGAACGCGAAATACGCCGTCGCAAGCTGGAGCGCGGCGATCTCTTCCGGTTCTTCCACCATCGCGGCCACCTCGTCGGCGTATGACGCGATCAGCTGGCTGGGAACGAGCTGCGGCGTCGGATCCAAACCGATGACGCTGGGGTTTCGCATGCGTTCTATGGCTTCGATGAGACGGTCCAAATCAGGCTCCTTGTGTGCTGTGTTGTGCGATGCCGTTGAAGACGAGCTGCGCGTCGAGTATCGTGGCCACTGGTCTGCCCGTCACCTGCCAGCCGGCGAATGGGGTGTTGCGTGCCTTGGACTGGAAATGATTCGGATCGACGGTCCAATGCTCCTGTGGCGCAAGAATCGTCAGGTTCACCGCCGCCGGGTCAATGACACGGCCAAGTCGACGAGGCCGCTCGAGCAGGGCGTGCAGGTCCAGCACCCGACGCTCGCAATCCGGTCGTGTCTGCAACAAGGGTTCGACGTCGGTCGGCTCGTATCCGAGGAATCGCGTGGGCGCCGTCGCCATGAGCTCGATGAGGCGCTGATCGTCGATGTAACCGCCGTCAACGAGCGCATGATGGCACACCCCATAGGCCGTTTCCAGCCCGATGACGCCGTTGGGGGCCTCGAGAAAGTCCGCCCGCTTCTCGGCCTCGGTGTGAGGCGCGTGATCGGTGGCAAGCATGTCCACGGTGCCGTCGGCGATTGCCGCGAGCGTAGCCAGACGATCGTGCTCGGAACGCAGTGGCGGGTTCATCTTCGCCGAGGCGCCATAGCGTTCCACATCCTCATCGCACAGCGCCAGATAATGCGGTGCCGTTTCGCAGGTGATCGGTAATCCATCGGCCTTGGCTCGTCGTATGAGATCGAAGGACGAGGCCGTGCTGACATGTTGAAAATGAATCGGCACGCCGGTGCGACGGCATGCTTGGATATCCCGCCACACGATGGACCTTTCCGTGGACTCGGGCACGCCCGGATACCCCAGCCTACGGCTGACAGCGCCCTCGTTCATCACCCCGTGGTCATGATGCTCGCAGTGTTCCAGCAGGGTGAGACCGGCCACGGATGCATTGGCGAGCACCTGATCGAGAATGCCGTCGGTCACCGCCGCGCCATCGTCGCTCATGAAGGTTACGGGATGGCGATCGGCAGCCACGTTCGGAACCATGTATCGGGACCAATCCTCGGGCCGGGAGGCCTCGTGACCCGCCCGTCCGATGGACGCACAGACCGCGAGATCGTAGTGGACGGGCAGCCGTAGGTCATGCAGGGATTCATACCGCTGCAGATATTCGATGGCATCGTGGCAATGCGAATCACGTATCTCGTCGGCACCGGGTTCATCGGGCCGGGGCGTACGACCATCCAACGGCGGCTGCGTATTGGGCATAATCAGTACCCGGGTATAGCCGCCGGCCGCCGCCGCCCTTGATCCCGAAAGCATCGATTCCTTGCGCGTCTGGCCGGGGTCGCGGAAGTGGACGTGCGGATCTGCCAGGCCTGGCGCCAGGACATAGCCGGTTCCATCGACGACGGTCGTGGCCGTGCGTTCGCCAGGACGCGCCGCACCGGCTCCGCCGTCGACGTGGCGAGGACCGCCGGAGACGTCGAGTACGAGGTCGATGGTCTCGGTGCTGTCCCAGCGTCGGATGCTTTGGATGGTGATCATCAGATCTTGGCCTTTTCATCGCAGTAGTCGCAACGATATTCGGCTGGTTCGCGGTGTGACAGATGGAACAGCTGATCGATTCCCGGTTCCGTCGTGGTCACGCAACGCGGGTTCTTGCAATTGATCACGTTGATGAGCCGGTTGGGCAGGCCCGGCTTCACCTTGTCGACGATGACGCCGCCGTGCACGATATCGACCGTGGCCTGCGGGGCGACGAAACCGAGGACATCGAGGTCCAGTCGACGTTCGGTTTCGATCTTGATGATGTCCTTGGAACCGAAACGATGGCTGGTCGTGTTCATGATCAACGCCAATCGCGTGTCCGCCGGATCTATCTTCAGATACTCCAACACCGTAAGCGACTGTCCGGCCGAGACATGGTCGATGATGACGCCGTTTTGTATACTCGTCACTTCCATCAGACGCGCACCTCCTTCTTGACTTGCGATTCGTAGCCGGGCAGGGCATCGCCGACCACCGAGCTCTCCAGGGCCATGCGCATCAACATGCCGTTCTTGACCTGTTCGAAATACGCCGCACGCGGATCGCTGTCGACGTCGACTGCGATCTCGTTGACGCGCGGCAGTGGATGCAGCACCGCCATCGACGGCTTGGCGAGCTTCAGTTTCGCCTCGTCGAGGATGTAGGTGTCGCGCAGCCGCAGATAATCGTCTTCGTTGAAGAAGCGCTCCTTCTGAACGCGCGTCATGTACAGCACGTCCAAGTCGCCGATGACGTCGACTAGGTCGCTCACCTCCGTGTAGCTGCATGTCGGGTTGGCGTCGATGCGGTCGAGCACATATTGCGGCATGGTGAGTTCGTCCGGACTGATGAGCACGAAACGGACATGACCGAAACGGCAGAGCGTTTCGATAAGCGAATGAACGGTGCGGCCGAAGGTCAGGTCACCGCACAACCCGATCGTCAGGTCGGTGATCCTATCGAAGCGAGATTGCAATGTCGCCAGATCCGCCAGCGTTTGTGTCGGATGCATATGGCCGCCGTCCCCGGCGTTGATCACCGGTACGCTTGCCGCGCGGGAGGCCACCAGGGCGGCGCCCTCTTTGGGGTGGCGCATGGCCACGACATCGACGTAATTGGACACGGTCTTCAAGGTGTCGGAAATCGACTCGCCCTTGCTGGCCGACGAAAGCTGGGCACCGGCGAAGCCTATCACCTGTCCCCCGAGGCGCAGCATGGCGGTTTCGAAGCTCAGCCGCGTTCTGGTGCTTGGCTCATAAAAAAGAGTGGCCAACACCCTGCCGTCGCAGGTGTGGGCCACTCTCGCGCGATGCGTATCGATGTATCGCGCCTTGTGCAGGAGCTCCGTGATTTGTGCGGTTGATATGTCGTCCAACGTGACGACGCTGGTGCCTTTCAAATCCTCGGATCGTGACGTCGCCGGCGATGAGGGGAAAATATGATCGGCAAATCGTTCAACAGACAATGGCCCACCTTTCACTTCGTGCAAGTCGAATAGGTGGTCACCTGACGTGACCTCGCCAATCATACCCTCGTTGAGGACAAAACGAGGGTATGCCACGCTGGCGGCGTCACGTATTCAGGCGTGTTGGTCATAGAACAGGCGTTCCATGACGGCACGGCATTGTCTCATCACCGTGAGCAGGTCATTGTCGAAATGCTGACCGCGATGGGCGCCGTACCCCAGATAGACGGCGATGCCACCGAGAGATTCCAAATCATCGGGGATGATATCGGCCTGCGAGGCCCTTCCGGTCCACAGATAGTTGCCGTTGCGGGCCGCCGTGCACCAGCGCCATGACTTGCGCAGAATCGCCGCGTCCTGTTGCGAAACCACGTGCAGCCGCTCGAGCTGGTGCAGGGCGGATAACGTCGATGTAACACGGAGTTCGGGGTGATTCCCGGCATGCTGCAGCTGAAGGGACTGCACCGTCCATTCGACGTCGGACAATCCGCCTTTGCCGAGTTTCAGGTGTTGCTCACGTCGTATCCCCCTGGGCAGACGCTCCGCCTCCATGCGGGCCTTGAGGGTTCGGATCTCGCCCATGGCCGAGGGGGTGGGCGGCAGGACCGGGTAGCGAAGGGGATCGGCGATCAGTCGCAGAAAATCCTCGGCGAGGCGCCGGTCGCCCGCCGCATATCGACCGCGCAGCAACGCCTGATGCTCCCACGTGCTGGCCCATCGCCGGTAGTACTCCTCGCATGAGGTGAAGGAACGTGCCAGCGGCCCGTTCTTGCCTTCGGGGCGAAGATCGAGGTCCAACTCGATCTTAGGTTCCAGCGAGACCGGCCCTTGCAATATCGTGCGCAGCAGGTTGACCACCGCGATCGAAAACCGTTCGGCCCCCTCGCCGCCGGATCCGTGCGCCGGTCCGTAGATGATGATGGCGTCGGCGTCGGAGCTGAAATTGACTTCCGCTCCTCCATACCGGCCCATCGCGATCACCGCCAGATTCGCCGGGGCGTCTGGGCGCCCATCCACGGTGCAAAGGTGTCGCACCGACCACCGCAGCGCGACGGCGATGATGGCGTCGTAGACATCGGTCATGGCCTTCAGACACGCGATATCATCCATCACGCCGTTGGACCAGGACAAACCGATACGCTCGATCTCCTGACGTCTCATGGCGCGCAGCGAATTCGAGAAATCCTCGACGCTATCTCGATACCGTTCCAACGTCGCCCGGCACTGCACATCGAGACTGTCGCGATCGCGGGCCTGCAGCAGGGCATCGGTGCCGAGCCACTTGACCGATTCGACGGATTTGTTGAGAGCGTCACCGAGGAAACGCGAATTCGAGAGGACGTGGCATAACCGCCTCGCGGCCATGGGCGAATCCCTGAGAAGACCCAGATACGTGCCGCCCTCGCCGAAGCGCTCCTCCAGTCGCGTCCAGTTCAGCAGCCCCATGTCCGGGTTCTGCCCCTGCCCCAGCCATTGCAGCACGGAGGGAAGCAGAATCCTGTTGATTTTCGCGGCTCGCGTCACACCCGAGGTCAACGAGCCGATATGGCGTATGGCCGCATCGGGGTCGGCGAATCCGATCGATTCGAATCGATCGCGGGTGGCCTGTGGGCCGAGTTCTATCTGATCGGCTTCAAGCTGGGCGTTGATGGGCAGCATGGGGCGATAATAAATATCCATGTGCAGGTGGCGAATCTCATTGCGCACGTCCTGAAAGCGTTGAACGAGATCCTCTGGGTGAACGCGGAACGCCCGCGCCAGTCTGCGAAGTTCACGGTTGCGGCCCAGATCCAGCGCCGTGTTCTCGCGATGCGCCTGGAAGGGGGTGGTCGCCTTCGGTTCCACCTTGGGGAAGAGGTGAGTGCGCTTGAGTGCCCACATCTGTTGCCGGTGCTCGATCACCCGTTCGAAGCGATAGTCGATGGAGAGCCTGGTCGCCTGGTTGCGCGCGACGTAGCCACCCTGCGACAGGGCATGCAGCGCCTTCAAGGTCGCCCGATCGCGCAACGAGGCGTCGGTGCGTCCATGGACCAATTGCAACATCTGCACGGTGAATTCGACGTCCCGTAGCCCGCCCTTGCCGAGTTTGATTTCGCGTTCCTTGAGGTTGGAGGGTATGAGATCCTCCACTCTTCGACGCATGTTCTGACAGTCGTTGACGAAGTTATCGCGATGGGAGGCCGTCCAGACCAACGGCGTGACCATGCGCAGATAGGCCTCTCCGAGAGCCATGTCACCAGCCGCCGGCCTGGCCTTGAGCAGCGCCTGAAACTCCCAGTTACGTGCCCACTGCGCGTAGTAACGTCGATGGGACTCCAGCCGTCTGACCAATGGCCCGTCCTTGCCTTCCGGCCGCAGCGCGCCGTCGATCTGCCATAGGGCGGGTTCCATGACGCCCGTGATGGCCGATTCGCAGACCCGTTGCAGGGTCGTGGCCAATCGCGTGCCGATCCGAATCAGCTCCTGATCGTCTATCCGTCCTCCCTCGTGCGAATCGAGCGGGGCTTCGTCCACGGCAGAGACCGAATCGATCAATGTTCGCGCCGCGATCGATTCTGGCGGCGCCGCCCCGGCACTGGCCCTCGCAACCGGTGCCGACTTCGACGTCGGTGTCGCCGCCGGTTGCGACGAATATGCCGGTCGAGTTGCGGGTTCGATCACATAGATCAGGTCGACGTCGGAAACATAGTTGAGTTCCTGCGCTCCCAATTTTCCCATCGCCACGATGGTGAATCTGCACCGTTCGCTGTGCTCGACCTCATGTCTGGCGATGCAGAGCGCTGCCTCGAGGGAGGCGTCGGCCAGGTCGGAAAGCTCGCGGCTGATCTGAGGTTGGACGTCGATCGGCTGGTCATCCGTGAGGTCCTGCGCCATGATGGCGGCAAGCTGATCGTGATAGCTGCTGCGCAGCGCGCTGCAGGCCTGGGCGAATGACATCGTCGCCTTGGGAATTGCATCGTCAGCGTCCGCTGCATCCGCATCCGCTCCGATGGCGTGGAGCATATGCGCCACGCGCTGCTCGCGGTTATACAGGTGGCTGTCGCACTCGTCGACGCCCGCTGCACGTACCAGGGCCGGACGAAAGCGCATCAGCTTGCCCATGGCATCGCTGGAACCGAGCACGGCGACGAGCCGATCGACCGCGTCCGGAGTCGAGACATCGGAAAATACGTTGCGTTCCGTGTCATGCTGGGCACGGGCGATGCCCACGAGATTGTTCAACGCCACGTCGGGATCGCTTGCCCGGGATAAAGCGTCGAGCAGTGGGCGAACGAGCGACGTCGGCATGCCGCAGTCCAACAACGTCTGCACGCCGCTGACGGCGACGGCGGTATCCTCCAACCCCGCATGAATCACGTCGTGAGTGGTGATCGCGGGCGTTGGTGCGCGCATCGATGAGTCCATGACCCCAAGATACATGGGCACATCGATGAGTCCATGTATCTCGGGGTCATGTCGTTGTTGCGTTTTCCGATTGTCGTGCTGCGGCGCGGCAGCGGCGAATCGCAGCACGACAATCGGGGTAATCGGTCAAATTATGAATGATGGTCTTGCGTATCTGACGTCGTATCGTGCCTGACTTGCATCGCCTGATACGCAGCACCGGCGATGACGCCTATCATGCAGGCGAAGAAGATGACGTTGGGCCAATACAGCAGTTGATGCCGTTGATACGCGTCATAGGCGCTTTGAACAAGCCAGACGAGGCACACGAAAGACGTTAGCCAATACAATGTGGTCATCGAGTTGCCACTCAGCTGGTGAGATGCCATTGCCGTCTCCTTTGGATGGTGCGCACACTCCCTGGAGCAGGGCCTGCGCCGTTTTCACGAGGCGTCCCCGCCGCGTGCGCAAGGTATTCGGTGATTTCACGATGGCGGCAGGGAAGCCAAGTCCTTCGAAAACGTCGAAGGACTACCGCTTATTCCTTTTTGACATGATGTCGACGGAGACGGCGAGGAGCAATACCAGGCCTTTTATCGTCTGCACGATCGCGGAATCGACTCCCATGATCGTGCAGACCCTGGTTGATCACGCCCATCACAATCGCGCCGATAACGACACCGGGGAAGAATTCCCGCTAACGATCCTGTGCCTGGGAATCGAACAACGGTTGAACATTGCCCCATATGCGTCTGGTCATGGCCGGATGGTTCATCGTATACAGGTGAATGCCGTCGACACCCTGCGCCACCAGATCGGCGATCTGTTCGGACGCGTAGACGGTGCCGGCCTCCCTCAGCGCCCGCGGGTCGTCCGCCCATCGTTCGAGTACGGCATTGAGCGGCCGAGGAATGCGCGATGAACAGATGCCGACCATGCGGCGTACCTGAGCGGCATTGGTCACCGGCATGATACCGGCTTCGATCGGTACGGCGATGCCGGCCTTGCGAGCGATGTCCAGAAATCGGAAGAAATCTTCATTGCCATAGAACAGCTGAGAGATGAGATGGCTTACCCCCGCGTCGACCTTCACCTTCAGGCAGCGAATGTCCTCCGCACGGCTGGGCGACTGAGGATGGCATTCGGGATAGCAGGCGCCGTACACCGTCAGTTCGGGATCGATCCGAGCGATATACGAGACCAGGTCGCTGGCATGGGCGAAAACCCCCGTAGGCTCCCGATCCGGATTCCTGTCGCCGCGCAAGGCCAACACGGCGGTGACGCCGGCCTGCCGGTACATCGTCAGCGCCTCGTCCGCCTGTCGATAATCAAGATACTGCGCCGTCAAATGCGCGACGACGGGAATGGCGTATTCGGTGTGGATCGTATGGGCGATTCGGGCCGTGGCCGTACGGTCGGCGGAGTGGCCCGTGCCGTAGGTCACCGAGATGAAATCGGGATCCACCCCTTCAAGACCGTCGAGGGTGTCATAGATCGTGCCGATCGGCGCGTCACGCCTTGGCGGGAAGATCTCCAAGGAGAACGTGGGCGTGTGCATCAGCACCTGCCCAATCTCGTTCGCACGGCCACCGCCGCCTGGACCATATGCTCCAGACTGGGCCAGGTCTCGGCATCGTCTCGTGTCTTCAGCCCGCAATCGGGGTTGATCCACACCCGGTCCGCATCGGTGGTGGCGATGATCTCGTCGATTCGTGATTCGATCTCCTGTTCGCCGGGAATGCGTGGCGAATGGATGTCGTAGACTCCGGGACCCACCTCGGTCTGGAAATGGGCGCGTCGGATCGCATCCAACACCACGAGGTCGCCGCGTGAGGCTTCGAAGGAGATGACATCGGCGTCCATCGCATCGATGTCCGAGATGATATCGTTGAACTCCGAATAACACATATGCGTGTGAATCTGTGTGGACGGCCGTACACCCGAATGCACCAGTCGGAAGACCTCTATGGCCCAGTCGAGATAGTCGGCATGCCAATCGGATCGCCGCGGCGGAAGCTTTTCACGCAGCGCGGCTTCGTCGATCTGGATGATGCGTATGCCGGCGTGCTCCAGATCCAACACCTCGTCGCGGATGGCCAGCGCCAGCTGCGTGGCCTGCTCGCGGTGGGAGATGTCCTCGCGGGGCCATGACCAGTTGAGCATGGTCACCGGACCGGTGAGCATGCCCTTCATCGGGTGTTTGGTGTGGCTTTGCGCATAGGCGCTCCACGTGACCGTAATCGGCTGCCGGCGTGAGACGTCACCCCAGATGATCGGCGGCTTGACGCACCGGGTTCCGTAGGACTGCACCCATGCCTGGGACGTGAATAGGAATCCATTGAGGTGTTGGCCGAAATACTCCACCATATCGTTGCGCTCGAATTCGCCGTGGACGAGTACGTCCAAACCGATGGCCTCCTGTCTGGCGATCGACTCATCGATGTGCTGACGGATGAACTCCTCATACTGGGCCGTGGTGATGCTGCCCGCTCGCCAGGCGGCACGTTCCGAACGGATTTCCCTGGTCTGCGGGAACGAGCCGATGGTCGTGGTGGGCAGGATGGGCAGTCCCAGCGCTTCATGTTGGATTCGGCGACGAGCGGCACGTTCCGGCGTACGGACGAAGTCCTTCTCGGTCAACGCTTGAATGCGGCTGCGTACCTGCGGATCGGGCATCACGCGTGAGCCGTCGAACAGCGCTCGATTGGCCGTCAGGTCATCTTGCGTGGCACGTTCGCCGGCGTCCATATCAGCCAAACGAGCCAGCTGACGTACCTCGGCGAGCTTCTCCACGGCGAAGGCGAAATGACGGGCGACGCCCTGTGGCAGTTTCGTCTCCCCCGCCAGACTGAACGGCACATGCAGCAGCGAGCAGGCGGTCGAGACGGCCAGATGTGCGCCGGTCTCACGCAATGCGTCAAGACCACGCAACGCATCCGCGTAGTCGTTGCGCCAAATATTTCGTCCACTGACGATCCCGGCGAAAATCGTGGTATCCGACGAGACGCCGACGCGCCGGATCTGGGCCAGATTGTCGTCTCGGCCTTCGCTTAGGTCCACGCCGATGCCATCGAATCCCAGCAGATTCAACGTTTCATAGCTGTCGGCGATATGACCGAAATAGGTGTTGAGCAAAATGCGCACCTTGCCCTTCCGGGCCGGCAGTATCTTGCTGTACAGCGCCTTGAACAGGGCTTCGTCTTCGCGTGTGACGCCGAACACGAGGGCGGGCTCGTCGAATTGGATCCACTGCGCCCCGAGCTGGGCGAAGGTGGTCACGATCTGGATATAAGCCTTGCACAGCGAGTTGATATGACCACGGTCGATGGCGATTTCCCGCGCCTGTTCGGTCCGCGCCAGTTTGAGGAAGGTATAGGGCCCGATCAGCACGGGTTTCGTGATGATGCCCAGGTCCTTGGCCTCATTGAATTCGTCGAATGGCTTGCTGCCGCGAACTTCGATCTCGGTGTCGCTGCTGATCTCGGGAACGATATAGTGATAGTTCGTGGTGAACCACTTCTTCATGGGCAAGGCAGTGACATCGCCTTTGACCCCCTGATACCCTCTGCCCATGGCGAACATGAGGTCTTCCGGCTGCCCGAAGGCGAGACGTTCATAGCGTTGCGGCACGACGTTGAGCAGTATCGCCATGTCCAGCATCTGATCGTAGTAGCTGAAGTCGTTGCTGGCGATCAGATCGATGCCCGCATCGGCTTGAAGCCGCCAGTGTTTGGCGCGTAACAGCCGCGCGGTGTCGCGGACCGCGTCCAGCCCGACCTGGCCTTTCCAATACCCCTCTATCGTTCGTTTGAGTTCACGATGCTCGCCGATTCGTGGAAAACCCGATACCGAAGTGATTAAAGCCATACTGCCCTCCCGTGGCGTGGTGGTGATACCGATAGCCTAGCAAGTATCGACGCGTCGATGGGCATCAGATGGGCTGGGGTGTCGTTATAACTTTCTCTTATAGATAGCCTCCGGACGAAATCGGCGTGGCCATGCCGCCGCCCACACGATGTCGGGTACCGCTACCGGTGAATACGCTGATAACGGCATCGCTGCCGATGATGGCGTCGGTACCGTTAACTGACGAAAATCACGATCACGATACGATCCGCCATCATGCGCGCCAGTCGCTCCGACACGCATTACAACTGTTCGGGACCGAAAATATCGATGAGTTGGGCGCTGTGTTCGCGCCATTGATCGAAGGGCTGCTGCGAACCGAGGATCACCACGGAGGCCGGAGACAGACCCAGGTTGAGTTCGTCATACTGCGGGTCGTCCTGATTCGCCATGCGCTGACAGGCCATCGAGACGGTGGGCTCATGACCGAGCACCATGAGGACACGCACCTTGCCCTTGGTCTCACGCAACTCGGCGAACACCGCGGCGGCACCATGATCGTACAGATTCTGACGGTAATCGACCTTCGGTGTGTCGCCAAAGGTCTTCAGCATCCGCTCCAGGGTCTGTACGGAGCGTACCGCGCTGGAACACGCGATACGCTCCGGGATCAGGTCCATACTCGCCAGAGCGCGTGAGACGGCCTTGGCCTGCCGCTCGCCTTTGTCGGTCAATTCACGGTGAGCATCACCGTCAGGACCAATCGACGTGGCCTTGGCGTGACGCATCATCAACAGCACATAATCGTGACGATGCGCCAGTTTACCGAGTTTCTTGAGATTGACTTTCATGTCGCGTGAGCCCGTCCGTTTCTTGCGACCGCCGATGCGGCGCGGCATCGATGCGATTTCGCGATTCCATTATACCGGGACGCTACCTGCCCTTGGTCAGGTTCCCGGTCTGGACGTCCAGATCGCGCAGCACCTTGCGCAATTTCCGGTCTGAGATGTCTCTCAGCTCGAGTTCCTCGAGTCTGGCGGCCCTCTCCTCGGCAGTCAGCGTATCGATGTCGGTGTGGACGTCCTTGGTGATTCGTTCTCTGCGGCGCAGCGCGTCGAAGCCCTCCGCCATGGCCCGGGAAACGATCAGGAACCCGGTGTGCGCGATCATCTGATGATCCGGACGAACGGCGAGGTCCTCCGCCTTCCAATGGCGTTCCAGAGTCTCCTGAATATCCGGTTCGGTCCATCGTCCATCCTCGCGCAGGCGATCGGCCAGCCGAACCATCTGCGTCGTCGTGGTGACATAGCAGACCAGCACGCCGCCGGGGGCCATGATTCTAAAGGCCTGTTCCAACCGATTCCACGGGTCGAGCATATCGAGCACGATACGGTCGGTGGCATGCACGGGAAGCGTGGCCGCGACCGCATCGAAATCCCCTGTCTTAAGATCCCACCACGCCGGATCTCGGCCGTAATACAACGCGGCGTTGGCTCGCGCCACCTGCGCGAAGTCGCGGCGTATCTCGATGCTGGTCAGGGTCCCCTCAGGGCCGACGGCGTCCAAGAGGTTGAGACTCATCGCCCCCGAACCGGCACCGGATTCGACGACGTGCATGCCGTTTCTGATGTCCCCAAGCTGAATGACCTGGGCGATGTCCTTGGGGTACATGATCTGCGCCCCTCTTGGCATGGAAAGGACGTAGTCGGCGAGTCGGGGTCTCATGACGCAGTATTGCCATCCCCCGATGGCACGTGTCTGTTTCCACGGCTTGGCCTCGTCGATGCCATCATGTCGTGCATGGACCGTCGTGACGACGATGCCCTCGCTCGATCCGATGACGTCGTCATGCAGAATCAAGCCGTGCTCGCTCTGCGTCACCCCGCCGATCACCAACTGATCGGTGATGCGCTTGCCGCGCCGGTCCGTGAACTGCACCTTTTCACCGGGTTGCAACACTCCCCGTCCGCTCATAGTTTCCTCTCCCGATCATGTTGTACAAAGGCATTCCACCGACCATGCTGTCGCGTGACGACCAGGGGCAGTCCGAATACGTCGCTGAGGCGGCGTGTCCGACCCCTCGTTAAGTTCGCCGGCATAGCGGACCCCGCACATCCACCTCGTCTTCGGATGGAAAACCGCGTGCGCTCATCCTCTGCGCCAGACTCGGCTTGCCGATGTCGTTCGGGCCGAAAAGAATCCAACGCCTACCGCAGCGGATGGACGGACCGAGGCGAGTGGGGAACACACGACGTCGTCTGAGCAACTCGACGTCCGTCGGTCGCAATACGACGCCGTTCGAATCCGATTCAGTCACGTCACTGGTTCTTGGATACCGAGGGTTATCCATGTCGGATCCGATGGTTTACAGCACGGAACGATAGACGTCGACGGTTTCGTCGGCGATGCGTTCCCAGCTGAACAGGTCCCTGGCGCGTCGATAACCGGCCAGTCCCATGGCTTTGGCCTGCTTGGGATCGGCCATCACACGGTTGATCGCCTCGGCCATGTCGTGGACGAATTCCTCCGGTTTCGTGGGGGTGCCGGTGCCGTCGTGCAACTGCTCCACGGGGATCAGCACGCCGGTCACACCGTCGTCCACGACCTCGGGAATGCCGCCCGTGGCACTGGCGATCACCGGTAGTTCGCAGGCCATGGCTTCAAGGTTGACGATGCCGAGTGGCTCGTAGATGCTCGGGCAGATGAAGGCATCGCAGCCGTGTTCCAAGGCGTTGAGCTCACGTTTGGGCAGCATCTCCTCGATCCAGATGATATTGCCGCGTTGCCTGTCGAGCTCGCCGAAGGACCGTTTGACCTCCTCGGCGAGCTGCGGGGTGTCCGGAGCGCCCGCGCACAGCACCACCTGGATGTCTCTATCGACCAGGTGCAACGCCCGAAGCAGGAAGGGCAGCCCCTTCTGCCGTGTGATGCGACCGACAAAGAGCAGCGTCGGCTTGCTTCGATCGATATGATATCGATCGAAGATCTTCCAACCCTCATCGTCCTGCGCCGGCCGAGCGAATTCATCGAGCGTGATGCCGTTATGCACGACGCTGACGCGCGAGGGCTCGACGTTGGGATAGGCGGTGAGAATGTCGTTGCGCATGCCGGCGGATACGGCGATCACTCGATCGGCGTGCTCATACGCATCGCGTTCCGCCCAGGAACTCAGATCATAGCCACCGCCGAGCTGCTCGCGTTTCCAAGGGCGGAACGGTTCGAGGCTATGCGCCGTGACGACCAACGGGATATCGTGGAGCTGCTGTGCCAGACGACCCGCCAGACAGGTATACCAGGTGTGCGCGTGTACGACGTCGGCATCGACGTCATTGGCCATCTGCAGGTCTACTCCAAAGGTCTTCAGCGCGGGATTGGCGGACTCAAGCTCGTGCGGGGCATCGTATCCGGTCACGTGAAGCGATCCACGCGGGTGGGCGCCCGCGATGTGGGGAACCTGCCCCGCTTCGCGTGGGCCATCGAATGCCCTGACGGTTACGTCGATGCGCTCGGCGAGCACCTTGGCCAGCTCATCCACGTGGACCCCTGCGCCACCATAGATGTGAGGCGGATATTCACGCGTGAGTATGTCAACCTTCATATTGCCCTTCTTTCCTGTCGGCCGGATATGGGCCTCATGGTTCCAGTCTAGCCGCACTGGGCGGGCGCTCCTCATGCTCCGTGGTGCGAAACACGCGGTCGCGGAACAAGAGGAACACGGCCACCGGCGAGGTCGATCGACGCCGCGCCTGCGGCGAGGCCGTTACAGGGCCGTGCCGTTGGCGTCGAGATTGGGATTGGAACGCGCGTCTGGAGAGAAGAGGAACAGCGATAGTACGCCGATGATGAAGATCACCGAAACCGTGACGATCAACCACAGTGGATGGCTGGGAAGCCACATGACAACCAGGAACGCAACCATGGACACCACAATCAGCGCCCAGCCGCCCAGCCATAACGCGTGTCGCAGCGAGTGCACGGGATGAGCGTTCCTTCCCTTGACGGCACGTCGCGACGCCGAGGATGGAATCTCGCGTGACGAGGAGGGGCTCCACTGCATCGACTCATGATCCACCAGACGACGCGAGCGTTCCTGCAACGCGTATTCGTCGCTCAACGTCGAACGACCGCGGCCCTGAACTCGATCGCTGTAAGGCTGCGTTCCCCCGCGGCTGCGTTTCGACTGCGCCCTGCGCTCTGCACGATTCGGCATATGATCCTCCATGAACAATCTGCAATACCGCATCCAGTGTAGTCCGCATTCGCCACCTTCCAACGGCACGCGAATCGTGAAGGATTCGGAGCTCCCGTCATTCGTCAGCCTCGGGGTAGCGCCATGGGCCTGTCCGTGGGGACGATGGGTGAGGAAAGCTCGGTTGAACCGCTCAGATAACGATCGACTGCGGCGGCGCAGCTGCGTCCCTCCGCGATCGCCCAGACCACCAGGCTTTGCCCCCTGCCGGCATCGCCGCAAACGAAGACGCCGTCCTGTGCGGTGGCGAATTGCGCATTCCGTGCGATATTGCCGCGTGTGTCGAGCTCCACCGGCAGCTGGTCGAGTATGGACGCCGTATCGGGATGGGCGAAGCCGACGGAGATCAACACCAGATCCGCGGGAATCACACGTTCGGTGCCGGCCTGCCGGGTCCGGGGGCCGTCGGGTCCGGGGGCGACCTCGATCACCTTGACTCCGGTGACGTGACGGTTCTCATCGGCGACGAATCCGGCGGTGTCCACCGTTGTTTCGACGGACACCGGGGCGGCAGCGGTCTGGTCGGCGAAGGAATCGTCGGCTTCATCCGGTCGGGCGCTGAAGGCCGTCGAATCCGTGTCGTACAGGTAGGTGCCGCCCTCCTGCATGGAGGTGGTCCGCTGATACATGCGGGCATAGGTGGGCCAAGGATGGTCGTCGGGACGCGTCACCGGCTCCTTGGGGTTGATCTGCAGGACGGTGACGGACTTTGCGCCTTGACGCAGGGCCGAGCCGAGGCAATCGGAGCCGGTGTCGCCGCCGCCGATGATGACGACGTGCTTTCCCCGCGCGCTGATGTCATGTTCGACGGGAACGTCGTACAGTCGGCGTGTGGTGTCCGGGAGGAAATCCATCGCGAAAGCGATGCCTTCCAATTCCCGTCCCGGGATGGCGACATCGCGCGGCACCGATGATCCGATGGCCACGATTACCGCGTCGTACCGGGAACGAAGCTCGTCCCAGGTGATGTCCTTGCCGATTTCGGTGTTCGTGCGGAATCGCGTGCCCTCGGCCTTCATCTGATCGATGCGCCGATCGAGTAGATGCTTGTCGAGTTTGAAATTCGGAATGCCGTATCGCATCAAACCGCCCGGAACGTCATCGCGTTCGTAGACGACGACGGTGTGTCCGGCACGCGTCAGCTGCTGGGCGCATGCCAGCCCCGCAGGCCCCGAGCCGACGATTGCGACGGTCATGTCGGTCAGCCGTTGCGGAGGCAGCGGCTTGACGTATCCTAGGGAAAACGCCTGATCGATGATGGTCAGCTCGTCGTTTTTGATGGTCGTAGCCGGTTGATGAATCGCCAGCACGCAGGCGTGTTCGCAGGGGGCCGGGCAGACGCGACCGGTGACCTCCGGGAAGTTGTTGGTCAGGGACAGCCGATTGTAGGCATCCTCCCACTTGCCCTGGGCGACCAGATCGTTGAACTCGGGGATGATGTTGCCCAACGGGCATCCGGTCATGCAGAACGGGGTGCCGCAGTCCATGCA
>CALNAE010000315.1 GCA_937874315.1 uncultured Bifidobacterium sp.
CCGGTTCGCCGGTGGCCTTCTTCGTGCGCGTAACGATGCGCAATGCGGTAGCCTTGGAGCATGGAAACAGTGCATCAAGATCATGTGCAGGCGTGGCTGACCGACATGGACGGCGTGCTCGTCCACGAGAACGAGGCCCTGCCCGGCGCCATAGAATTCGTCGAGGCCCTCAAGAAAGCCAAAGTGCCATTCTTGGTGCTGACCAACAATCCGATCTTCTCGAGACGCGATCTGAGCTGGCGTCTGCATGCCAGCGGCATCGACATCCCCGAAAACCATATCTGGACGAGCGCGTTGGCTACCGCCGATTTCGTCAGTCAGCAGATTCCCCATGGCAAGGCATACGTCGTCGGAGAAGCGGGACTGACCACCGCCCTGCATGAGGTGGGTTATGTGCTGACGGATCAAGAGCCCGATTACGTCATCATCGGCGAAACGAGAAACTACTCGTTCGAGCAGCTCACGACCGCCCTGCGATTGATTCAGCGCGGGGCGAGATTCATCTGCACCAACCCGGATTACACCGGACCGTCCTCGAGCGGCGATTTGCTTGCCGCGGGTTCCGTGGCCGAGATGATCCGCAAGGCTTCGGGCTTCGAACCGTATTTCATCGGCAAGCCCAATCCTATTTTCTTCCGTACCGCTCTGAACAAGCTCGGTGCGCACAGCGAGATGACGGTGATGGTCGGGGATCGTATGGATACCGACATCCGTGCCGGTCTCGAGGCCGGAGTCGAGACCTTCCTGGTGCTCACGGGCATCTCGACCGCGGATTCCGTGGAGAAGTACCCCTATCGGCCGTCGCACGTGGTCGAGGGAATCAAGGACCTCATTCCGTTGGTTTCCAGGCCCGAGGCGTCACGGGGCAAGGCTTCGTCCTCGGCCGACTGATATGCGCCGCTGTTGATCGCGCGAGTGGGCGTCGCGTCGCCATCGATGATACCGTGCCGTGAGATGCGGCTCTAGGTGGCTTCGCCGTATTGGCGGCGATTCGTGCCATCAGGTGTCGCCGCGCCGTACCTGACTCAGTGAGGCGCGAAGTACCGGTGAATGTTGTGCGCCAACGGTGCATCCGCGCGTCGCGCGAGACCGCGCGCGAGAACGCCGATGCCTGCTGTGGATGTCGCGTCGACGGTGCGTCTGCATGTCGTACAAGGCCGTACTCGAGAACGCCTAAGCCTATGGTGGATGTCGCGTTGACGGTGCGTCTGCATGTCGCGGATGCGCTGGAAGGGGATGGGATCTCTCGATGATGCTGCCGGATGCCCTTCGGTGGGCGTATTTTTCGTTCAGTGGGCGTTTGTTCCCGTTATCTCATCGGTCGGGTGTCGTAGGACTGGCGGAATAGGGCCGTTCTCGTCGGTCGTCGTTGTCGAGAGCCCGCCGATTTCGCGTAAAAACGCCCACTGAACATAACCATTGAACATAATGGGGCTTGATGGGGCATGATGGGGCATGAATTTGACCCCGGCACCATGCCTGAACATAATCCTTGGCATGACCACTGAACATAACCACTGAACATACTGAACATGACCACTGAACATGACCACTGAACAT
>CALNAE010000316.1 GCA_937874315.1 uncultured Bifidobacterium sp.
AACACTCACCACCAGGGGGAATAGATAATGCCAGCTCGGCTCTGTGATGAGAGAACCGTCATTGACTATATCGCAGGGAGCAGTGACCTCAGCGCGCTGATTAATACGGGTCAGGCGCATGCCAAGGAAGTCGGGGACGGCAATCTTAATCTGCTCGTCTTGGTGCAGGATGGGACCAGGGGCCTAGTCGTCAAGCAAACGCTGCCCTATGTCAGGTCCGACCATTCGTGGGCCGTCACCGAGGACAGCATTTTCGCTGAGGCGCGTGGACTTGATGCCGCTTCAACATATGCAACGAGATATGCCCCGAGATACTTTGGATTGGATGCGAGCCGGAAACTGGTGGTGGAGGAGGACCTGTCCCAGTGGCAGGTCTGGCGTTCGACACTGAATCAGCGGATTATCACCCCGTACGCAGCGCGTGACGCAGGGAGATTCATAGCGGATTTGGCATACCATACGTCATATTTCGGAGCCGGTGAACAGGAAGTTCAGCGGGCGGCGGCAGCGGCGGCAAATCCTGAGATCGAGCAGATTACCGAAGATCTTATCTTTACGGAACCGTACTACGGGCACGACCACAATTCCTGGGAGCCAGCGGCGAACGATGAGGTGGAAGCGCTCCGACGTGACAGCGTAAGGACCAAGGTCGCTGAGTTGAAATATGAGTTCCTGACACGTGCCGAGGCCTTGTTGCATGGTGATCTGCACACGAATTCAATATTCGTGCGTCGGCCTGTCGAGCTAGATGGGGACAACGCCTCCGAAACGGATACGAACGCACCCCATGTGAAGGTGTTTGATTTTGAATTCGGGGTCTACGGCCCGGTGTCATTCGATCTTGGAGTGCTGTGGGGTAACGTATTGCTCGCACAGGCTCGGGAATATGCGTTGGCCAATGCCGGAGGCTCTGAAGACCGGGCGGCATCGGCATACGGCGACTGGCTGCTGTCGCTGTATACGGAATCGTGGAATGGTTTCGAACAAGAGTTTCGCAGGCTGAGCGCACATCGGGTCAACCGGATCTTTACTGCCGAGTTCGTTGGCCAGTGGATCGCCAGAACACTGCGATATGCAGCAGGATTCGCCGGGGCCGAAGCCGTACGTCGAACCATCGGGTGGGCGAAGGTCGCCGATATCGAGACGTTGCCCACCAATGAAAAGATTCGGGCTACACGGTTCGCCCTCACGGCGTCAAAGACCCTTATCGAAGGTTTTCAGGATATCGCTTCGGCGCAAGATATCAGAGACGTGGTTGAAACGACCGCATCGCGTTTGGGCGCTGCAGAGGGTAACGATGACTGATAGCGTATTTACTGCAGTACAATCGGATCATTCCTACCGTTCCATCACCACGATGCGGTCTGTCCAATGGGTTGAGCGCGGCGTCGGCGGGGTGCTTCGCATCATTGACCAGAGAAGGCTCCCGCAGACATTGCAATATTGCGAGCTTGAGGACGCCGACGCGGTTGTGGACGCGATTAGGGCACTGGCCATCCGTGGGGCCAATTCCATTGGCGCCGCGGGGGCATTCGGATTTGCATTTGCGGTGCGAGACGGCCTGTCCGCGAACCAGGCTTCCGATATGGTCGCACAGGCGAGACCGACCGCAGTGACACTCAGGCATGGGGTGCAGCGTGCCTTTCGACGTTACGTCGAACATGCCGATTGGCGGGATGCGGTGCGTGCCGGGCAGGACATCATCAGAGCCGACGTTGAAGAATGCCGATTGATTGGCGAAATCGGCGCACGCGAACTGGCGAACGCGACGACGATACTCACCCACTGCAATACCGGCATCCTCGCTACGGCCGGTATAGGAACGGCGTTGGGTGTGGTCTACACCAAGCATGCGCAAGGCCAGCCGGTACGTGTCTACGCAACGGAGACCCGGCCGTTGCGCCAAGGTTTGAGATTGACCACTTGGGAATTGGAGCGTCAGGGCGTGTCTGTCACGGCATTGGTCGATGGCGCGGCGCCCGCCGCTCTGCATCGTGGACTTATCGACGCGGTCGTCGTCGGCGCAGACCGAATAGCTTTGAACGGCGATACCGCGAACAAAATCGGCACCTATGGTCTGGCCGTGGCGGCCCACAGCAATCACGTGCCATTCTATGTTGCGGCACCGCTTTCAGCTATCGACGCCACTGCCCAAAATGAGCATGACATCCCCATCGAATCCCGTGCAGGCGCCGAGGTATTGGACGTCCCTGGGGTTAATCAGCAGCTGAAGACCTGGAACCCGGCGTTTGATGTCACGCCGTCCGGTCTGATTTCCGGAATCATCACACCGCATGGTGTGCTGAGGCCTCCTTTTGAACGCTCCATTGCTGACGTGATAAGTCTTGCCGGGGATGCTGATGCTCAAGAATCCCAGGTATCGCGTGATCCGGTCAAGGCCGGAAGCCGGTTTGTTCCAAGAAAGGCAGAATAAATCCGATATGGAATCTGGATACATTGAAGTTGATTATGACATCATCGGTGATGATGAAGATGTGCGAAGCAGGGCG
>CALNAE010000317.1 GCA_937874315.1 uncultured Bifidobacterium sp.
GCAGTTCTTTGAAGGCTTGATGCGCGTCCCAGTGTGGTGGCGCAATGGCCTGGTCAGGGACGAAGGCGTAACCATAACCATCCTCATTGACGTAGCCCATGAAAGGCAGATCCCAAGCATCGTGATCGGTGAGATCCTGCTTGAACTGCTCCACTTGCGCGATTTCCTCGTCGGTTATGCCGTGTTCTTTGACGACCTTGATGGCTTCCTCCGTCTTCGCATCGGCGTCCTGGCTGAACATCGATGTGTCGACGACAATGATTTTGTCCTTTGCCATAAGAGGTTCCTTTCCGCTGCATTCTTAAGCTGAGACTCCGCGCCAAGAGAGAATTGGATGTGACATATACCATCACAGAAGGTACTTGATACATCGTCTCCGTTGGTCAAAGCATCCAACAAAATCAAGATAGCACCGAGAGAGTTTCTCAAAAACACATGCGCTGTGAGGTTTTGGTGTTTGCGAAGGTTTCACTGTGATTTCATAGGCTAAGAGTTCATGGTGGAGTAGCAAAATGTGAGCGCACACAATCGAACATATATGGTGTTTCATCTTGTGGCAGAATTCTCTCGGTCAAGTATGCGCTCAGTCTCGAAGACGTGTTGTTCAGTTACTAGTGGCAGTTGTGAACGACATATTGAACGGAAATTGCAATGATACTCAGGTATCCTTAGGGGTTGGAATGACATGTGGATGTGCGCAGCACGAAAGAAGAACTGGTGAATATGCATAATGTTCGGATTGTTATTGCGTTGGCGGTTTCCGTGCTGTTGCCCCTGCAGGTGAGCGTACAGCCGGTCGTTGGCACGAATCGCAGATCTGGTACTCCGCCACTTGCAGCGTCCGCTGTCTCGCAGCAGACGGACGTGGACGCCCAGTTAGCGGCATCCGGCGCGATGCCCAACAATCCTTCGCAGGCGTTGCCAACGACAGTCAACGCGTCTATTCCGAATAGTGCCAAAGTGATTTCCGACGATTTGGCGTTGCTGAACAACGGAACTGTGAAAAACCTGGTGACAGGACGAACGGTCACAGATCGGAATATTGTGGGGACTCCATCTACGCCGCCTGATCCATTAGCAAAAACGGACGGCAAATCATTCATCCCGGTCTCAGTAAAAACGGTTCGCTCCGCCATTCGTCGTGTGTCAGGTACGCAGCATATACGTAATATCTCCATGGAACCAAACAATTACGGAGCTCATTGGGGCAGATACAACGATTCGCCGGCCTTCTTCGGCGGAACTGGCGATCTTTTCGTTCAGCAGGCCGAGGGCGTTATTGATGTCTCAGAACATCAGGGGGTTGTTGATTGGAATCAGGTCAAAGCCTCCGGTGTCCAGGGCGCAATCATTAGGATTGCGTTTGGTTGGGGTAATCGTTACGACTCACAAGCCCTGAACAATATCGCAGAATGTAAGCGACTACGGATCCCGTTTGGTATCTACCTATATTCCTATGCATACGACAGCGTGACCGCGGCCGAGGAGGGAACTGATGTTGTCAGTAAACTGCGGTCGGTAGGTGTGAGTCCTCATGATCTCAGCTATCCCGTGTTCTATGATTTGGAGGATTGGTCTTGGACCGGCCATGTGCATCCCACGAGTCCTTCAATCTACGAGGGGATGGTGGATGCCTGGTATGGTAAATTGCAGGCAGCAGGATACACGAACCTGAGTGTGTACTCGTATATGGACTATCTTCAGAACGAGTTGAACTCGACTTCCATCTATGCCAAAACTCGATGGGTTGCTAGATATGGCGAGGAGATGCACTTCACTTTCCCGACGAATTACCGCGGTTGGCAGTACTACGATCAGGGCCATGTTGCAGGCATCAATGGAACTGTTGATTTGAGCGCGTTCGGTAATCAGTCGTATCAGGCTGTTGCGGACGCGACTGCGTATACGGCATTGTCGATTCCCAACGGGGTTTATTACATCAATTCCTTCGCCAAAGATTCATCCGGCGTCGATATACCTGGAGGAAGTGCGGCAAGTGGAATAAGTCCACAGCTGTATCAGGCGAATGGTTCTGCTGCACAACAATTTCGTTTCACTAGGCAATCAAATGGTTCTTACACCATCATTAACGTGAACTCAGGCAGGGCTTTGGACGTTGCTGGAGGGGCGGCGGGTAATCTTGCCGAAGTCCGTCAATGGGATGTCAATGGTTCTGCAGCGCAACAGTGGTCTTTGCGTGACTCTGGAGCCGGGTATTATCTGCAATCAGCATTGGGCAATTGGGTACTTGATCTAGCGTGGGGGTCGGTCTCCAATGGCGTGTCTGTTCGTTTGTACGCTCCGAATGGAACAAGCACACAGAAATTCATTACCTCATCTGCGACCTCTGCCATAGTGCAGAACATCCCTGTCAGTATTGTCTCAGCGTTGAATCCAACTTTTGCCCTTGATTTGCCGGGAGATTCGGCGACATCTGGTGCAAGATTGCAGCTGTATTCTTGGAATGGCACCAATGCTCAGCTATATGTGTTTCAGCAGGTGGGCAACGGCGTGTATCAGGTGCTGAATCAATCTACAGGTAAGGTGATCGAAGTCCAGAGTGCGGCGACCGCGAATGGCGGTGTGATTCAACAGTGGGACTCGAATAACACGGTTGCCCAGCATTGGTCGGTGATGTCATATGGTGGTTCTAATACGCTCGTTAACGATGCTTCGGGCAAGGTCATGGATGTGCCGGGCGCTAATGCAATGAGCGGTGTAAGGCTTCAATCGTATGCGTTTAATGGGAGCGATGCGCAGCGTTGGGTAGTGATAGATCAATTTGACAGGGCACGATTAAACGGACTTGCCGCAGCACATCGGAATGACTTATCTGATGGGGCAGTGAGTTTGGGAACATCATTATCTCCATCGATGGTTTTAGATGTCGCTGGCGGCTCGTTATCGGACGGCGCTCAGGTTAGGATGTGGTCTTCCAACGGGACTCGTGCTCAACAGTGGAAGATATCGCATGATTCTCAAGGGTATGTGACGTTTACTAATATTGGTTCAGGGAAGTCCCTAGACGTTTTACATGCGAATGCCGAGAATGGTACTCTAATTGATCAGTACACAAACAACGATACCTATGCCCAAAAGTGGATTGCTGTTAGGGCATCAGACGGTACTTTTGTTTTGTACTCTGCGCTCAAGTGGAGCATGGTGCTTGACGTTAGGGGAGCATCTACCGCGTTAGGCTCGACGGTCCAGTTGTATTCTGCCAATTCCACCGGTGCCCAACGATGGAACATAAAATGATGCCGCGATATGGTCTTTTATCAATGGTTGCGATGTAATGCCGCGAACAAGTTGGATTCGACGATGAACGTTTTGCGGTTGTTCTTAGCAATGACGTCGAGAATGATGCCTGTTGTGACGCAAAGAAGCCCCGCGATGACCAACATGACAGCTCCGATGAGTGTGGGGAAACGAGCGACCATGCCGGTTCTCCAGTAATCGAAGGCGACGCTTGAGGCAAAGGCGAGACCTAGGATGGCGACGATTACCCCTATCCCGCCGAAGAACGGGAGCGGTTTGTATTCGCGGATCATGCGGAAGATCGTCGACATCACCTTGATGCCATCTCCAACGGTGTCGAGTTTGCTTTCCGAACCTTCCGGACGATCGCGATATTGAACTGGCATCTCGAACAGCCTGAGATTGTTGTTCAGGCTGTGAATTGTCATTTCCGTCTCCACCTCAAAGCCATGAGAGAGCACCGGGTATGTTTTCACGAAGGTGAACGAGAATGCGCGGTATCCGGTCATGATGTCGGTGACGCGAGCCCCAAACAATCCGTTGATTGAACTGCGCACCAGGCGATTGCCGAAATTGTGGAACGGCCGTTTGTTCTCCTCGAAGTAGGTAGAGCTCAGGCGGTCGCCAATCACCATGTCGTATCCATCGAGCACCTTGGCAACCATGGTGGGGGCGGCCTCGGCTGGATAGGTATCATCGCCGTCGGCCATGACATAGACGTCTGCATCGATGTCTTCGAACATGGCGCGGATCACGTTGCCTTTGCCTTGGCGTGGCTCGTCCCGTACTACCGCCCCGGCCTTCCGAGCGATGGACGCCGTTCTATCGCTGGAGTTGTTGTCATATACGTATATCGTCGCCTGCGGTAATGCGGTTCGGAAGTCCGCGATCACCTTGCCGATTGTGACTTCTTCGTTGTAGCAGGGGATCAGGATAGCTACGTCCGGGTTCTTAGTTGCTGACACAACGCACAAGTATACTGCTTGGCGTTCTCGGCATAGCCCGTGAGAGACGGCTGAACTTCCTGTGTCGTGTTCTTGCTATGTTTCCATCATCGTGACGCTGGGAATATGTATCTTCCCGTTTCAATCGTGGAGTACGCTCGACAGGAACTATAGGTGCACGTGCGCCTATACGGCCGATGCAGTCTTTGTTTCATATTCGTTGCAGCTAAACGGGGTCCCAGTGTTGGTCCTCTCGAAATGATATGATGGCATCTACATTGACTGCTTATTAGTAGTGCCTTCATTGTTCGGAAGAAGAATCCATGAATATAAATTCTAATAATGGACTAGATTTTAGGTGGATTCTTAGAAGAAGTAACTACGAAAGTATACGGCATAGACTTGGTCTATTCTGTATGAGTATTGCTGTGGGTCTTTTGGCAGCAACTGGTGATGAGATTAGTGAAGTAAATCGAATATCTGTATCCGTTGCGTTAATGGTAAAATCAGCATTCTTTGCATCCCTCTTTGGTTTCTTCGTGGTGTCTCTTGAAAAACTGCTGCATTGGGTGCAGTCTAGTCAGCACCGACTAATTGAATGTGTCTTCGATTTTCGCGAAACTTGGAAGAAATTTTATGTTATTTCAAGTTCAATATTTTTATGCTGGATTCCGTATGTGGTGTATCTTAAACCGGGTGTTATTTGGTACGATACTTCAAATGAATTATTGCAATGGTTTCATC
>CALNAE010000318.1 GCA_937874315.1 uncultured Bifidobacterium sp.
GGTCGCACGGGCGGCCGCCGTTTCTTCGGTGGGCGGTCCGGCAATGGGGGCGAGTCGACCCGAAGGCTTGAGTATGGCAATGCCGGCATGGAGGGCGTTCACCGTATCGAACACGGCGTCATAGTCATGCAATACGTCACGGATGGCGGTGGTGTGGTAATCGATTACCTCGTCGGCACCCAGACTCTTGAGGAACTCAGCGTTACTCGCGCTCGCGGTGGTCGCCACATACGCGCCAAGATGCTTGGCGATCTGGATGGCGAACAATCCGACGCCACCGGCGCCGCCCTGAATAAGGACCTTGTCGCCTTGCGTGACATGCAGCCGGTCGACCACGACCTGCCAGGCGGTCAGTCCGGCCAGCGGCATGGCCGCCGCCTGCTCGAAGGTGAGGTTCTCCGGCTTATGGGCGAGCTTGTCGGTTTTCACAGCCACGTATTCGGCATAGGTTCCCCGCGTCCCGTCGCTGTAAATGTCGGGACGTGCGAAAACCTCGTCTCCAACGGCGAAGTCGGTGACGTCACTGCCCACCGCCGTTATGACGCCGGACACGTCCCATCCGAGCACGACGGGGAATGCCCAGTCATACATCGGTTTGAGCAGGCCAAGTCGCGCCTTCCAGTCGATGGGGTTGATGCTGGTGGCCTTCTCGTGTACCAGCACCTCGTCGCCTGCGAGCTGCGGCGTGGGCAGATCGATCTCGTGCAGGTTCTGTGCGGGTCCGTATTCATTGATGGCGATGGCTTTCATCGTGTGCTCCTTTTCATTGTTATGTTGGTATTCATTGGTATTCATTGGTATTCATTGATATTCGTTATGAGAGGGCCGAGGCGTCATCCGTGGTGACGGCTGGGGCAGCGCCATGCGATCACCTGATTGGTTGCCAGCGGCGCCGGATAGTGGCGGTTGTCGGATGGTAGCGGTGGCGGCTGTCGGGTATCGGCTGATGGCTGATGGCTGGGCCGTAGGGCCGTAAGGCCGTACCTTGTGGACATCCGTCTAGTTACTTATCTACTGGCGTATCTCTTGGCCGACCTGCCGATCTGGCACCTTGTCGGATATGCCCTCCGGCTCGTCACCTCCGGATTCGAGGAACCTCGCTATGGCCGCATTGAGTTCGCGCTGCCGCTCGACCAAATCGTTGATGGGTTCTCCGATCGACTCTGCGAAGCGCAGCTGTCCGTTGCCGACGGTCAGCTGCACATCGTCGAGGCGCGCTGCCGCGCTATCGGGTATTCGCAGATGCCACTGCCGTGAGTCCTGGCTGCAGCGGTTGCGCTCAATCCATCCTTTCGCCGTCAGCTTCTGCACGACCGGCGTCAGCGTGTTGTTCGACAGTCCCATCTCGGTACAGATCGCAGCGAGTGTCGTGATGCCGCGCTCGTGCACGAGCGTGAGCACCATGTACTGCAGATAGGTCAGCGAAAACGGTTCGAGCAGCCGCTGATACGCGCGGTGCAGGTACCGGTCCGTCGTGTACACCGCATAGCAAAATTCGTTGTATAGCCCGGCTTGCCGGTCTGTCATCAGAGCTCCTTTCCTGTGTGCGCAGTGTCTCCATGCTCCAACGGCCGTGGCGTGGCTTATCGTTCGCGTCGCTTGCCGTGTCGTTCCGCACAGACGTGCAAAGCGTCCGCGGAATGTAACGCCGGAGCATGGTTTATATCGTATACGATGCATCGTGCACGATATATAATTACGCTCGATGCGATATGCCGAGCAATACACGCGGCATGACCCGTCCCGTCGTGCAGGTGGGCGAAAACCGACTGCACGACATAGCCCCCGCATCCGCAGGCAATGCAATGCCCGTCGTGCACATAACCGGAAACCGGCGGGTCCCGCCCGACGACACGGAGTCGGGGAACCTCGACTCGTGCCGCTTCACCGATACAGTGGTGTGGTAAACACACGTCATGCCTGGTTCTCGTGAGTCTTGTCGTCACACAACGGGCGATGGCGTCGACGACAAG
>CALNAE010000319.1 GCA_937874315.1 uncultured Bifidobacterium sp.
GTGACGATGATGAGCGGTAAGCAGCGCGATGTCATATATACGGCCGTGCAAAACGCACTGGATAGCGCTGAAATCGAAAAACGGGAAATTCGCGTCGGGAATCCGCCGGACTTCCAAGGTGACGAACGCGATGTGATCATCCTGTCGATGGTTGCCGATGACCATTCATTTGCAGCTACCAGCGAAGCCTACATGCAGTGGGCGAATGTCGCGGTCTCCAGGGCGCGCGATCAGCTGTGGGTGTTCTATTCCATGGATTATATGTCACTCAATTCCAACGATGTACGCAGAGGGATCATCGAATACGTCGAGAATTTCCACTACGAGCAAAACACGTCGGACCTGTTTGAGCTCACCGAGTCGAAGTTTGAGGAGGACGTACTGCGTGACATGCTGAGACGTGGATATAAGGTGGAGCCTCAGCACAGGGTCGGACGGTATCGCATTGATTTTGTGGTCGATGTTGCTCCTGGATTCCGGCTTGCGATTGAGTGCGATGGTGATTCCTACCACGGCTCGGATAAATTGGCCGACGATATAAGGCGTCAACGTGATTTGGAACGGTTGGGCTGGAACTTTTGGCGGATACGAGCGTCCCAGTACTATCTGGACCGCGAGGAATCGATGCAGCCGTTGTGGAGCAGGCTTGAGGATCTGAAGCAACGGGCTCATTCTTCAGGTCTTGCACAGTCGAATTCGATCGGGGCCGCAGATATTAGGACTGAAGATTTTGACACTGAGGATGGTGCTGCTGAGGATATTGATAGTGAGGATATTGATACTGAAAATGGTGACGTCGATATGCGTTTTGGGTTTAGTGCCGGCAGCGGGGAGAAAGTTGACCTTGTGAGTGCCTCTCCAACGAAGCGAAGTCACTCGGTGAGCGTCGAGCGTGGCCTTAGAGAGTCAATATCCGCAGATGACGGGCACAAGGGCCGGGGTCGACATGCCCGTGTCGTCTCCGATGATTAGATGATTAACGATTTTTGACGATAGATGCGGCTTGCCATTGGCAAATCCCGTTGTTCACCGTGCCGGTCGGTTGGCCGCAAAACCGCCAGAATCGTCGGTCATTTGGACGGATAAGTTCTCGGCTACAATCCGGGCCACGAATCTAGCACCAGGATCGTCCGTAATGCGGGGAAAGACTTTTCCGGGAGGAAGACCTTTTCCGAGAGGAATATTCCAGAATCGTTGAGGAGAACGAGGAATCGGCCCGCTGTGCGTGTAATTGCCTGTGTTATGTCAACAATGGTGAATGTATGGACAACAGTGGATATGCGGTCAACGGTGAGTGCATAGCCAACGGGTAAATACGTGGCCAACGGTGCATACATGACCAGCGGCGACCCTCATGAACGCTTCGGTTTGGGAACGATGTGTCAGTCTTCTGTTTGCAGTTTCGGTCTTTCTTTTATTTCGGAGCTCGTCAGATGCTGTGTTGAAAACCGTCTGATACGTCCGCTTGATCCCGCGACTTCACCGCGATACATGAAGTACGCCCCTTTATGGGTATAGGGATGGAATCTCACTTTCCTCCACTTTCCTTTTGCATGAGGTTCGTGGTTGCTCGGGAGATGACGTTCATCAGAAACTTTGGAATATCAAGGAACCAACGATCATCTGATGCGTCGATCTCACTTTCCTCCACTTTCCATCGAGACCAATTTTGGGGGCGTGAGGGGGCATTCGAAGGTGGTGCGGTTCGTATCAACTAGAAGGTGCACTTCTTGCGAGATTGGGGCAACTCACTGCACAGACCTTTTCCGGAGCTTCAACGAGTCTGAAGATCAGCGGTATCCAGCGAAACGGATTGCTCAAATGGATGAGGCTTCAAACCGTCGAGGCCACGGCGACGGCGCTCGCAGACCCAGATCACGAGTGGGATTTCTAGCGGTCGGGCAGTCCCAGCTGGAGGCTACGTAAATCGGAAGGTGATTCTCGCATTCGGGTCAATGCCGGTAATGATGGAGCCGTAGAAGACCCTTGGCTTGGTCACGTAGAGCCTCGTCGTCAGATTCGATGTACTGGTTCTTGACCTTGTCGTTCAGTAATTTGTTGATCAGTTCGGTTGAATCGATGTCAGGTGTTGTCCAACTTAAGGCCCCGTTATTTTCGGCGGCGACCTGGTATTTCGCTTTGTTAAAACCGATGAAGATGAATTTGGGTATGGAGACCGTGAAGTGGTGCGCCTTTGTTGACTTCACAGTGACATCCTTCCCCTCGATGCCAAGCTTCGCGTCAAAATTGTATTGGATGTATTTGGCACGTTGATCGCCAGGAACAGCTATGCCCACAGCATCTTGCTGTTTTCCGTTTTGGATGTGATGCCTTGGATTCCCAATTGCAGTAACGACACCTGCTTGGTGCGCTTGGTGGCCATAATGCCCCCATCCATGCGGACTGACCTGATTGAGTCGTGCTCAATCAGGTCGGCGAACACCACGTGATATGGCGATGGTCACCTCACCTCCGATGATTCCATGTACCATTATGCATAATGATGTACCGATGGCAGGCGTGCATATTTGGATTGCGGGCGTGTGCGGATCTGCGCTTGGCGGTATTGATTGGGCGAGCTATGGAAACGCGGTGATGCAGAACGGGAGGGACTTAGGCCATGGTAACGACTCGTGTGGTGATTAATCCTAATGTTCTTAAGCATTACATTGTGAGATCGAACATTGATCCAGTAGAGATCGGGGTGAATGGTCTCGACGAAATTCTTGCTGGTAAACGTCAACCGACTTTCAATCAGATTTCTTCCATAGCAAAGAAAACCCATACGCCGACTGGGCTGCTGTTGCTTCCCGAAGTCGTCAATACAGGCAGGAGCCGCTTGCGGTTCCGCACGATAGGCTCCGGGGCGGTGAAGACGGTGAGCGCGGAATTGCGCGACACCATTGCGGAGATGCAGAGCAAACAAGATTTCTTGCATGAAGAAGTTGAGGGAAACCTGGGTTTTATCGGTAGATATTCGGGCACACGTGATGCGCGTGTAGTTGCCCAGCGCATCAGAGAGTATTTGGAATTGCCATGTCCTTTGGAGGGCGGCACGCCTCAAGAGGTTCTCAATGGTGTGCGGCGCGCGGTCGGTGACATCGGGATTTATGTGTTCTTTAATGGAAAGGTCAAAGACAACACCCATCGGAGATTGTCTTTGGACGAGTTCCGTGGTTTTGTTCTTGCGGATTCCAAAGCCCCGGTTATCTTTATCAACGGATGCGATTCCAAACGAGGACAGTTGTTTACGCTCATCCATGAGACTGTTCATCTGTTTATCGGCTCTGAGGAAATAATGGAGGGAATAGACTATGTGACTCCGGAAGAGGCTTTCGTCAACGCCGTCACTGGCGAAATCCTCATTCCACAGGGCAGGGTGAAGAATCAAGAACTACGTGATGTGTCTGATCTCGCGGAACGATATAAGGTAAGCGAAGCCGTTGTCGTTCGCCGGCTGTATGACGCTACAAGAATTTCGCACGCTGAATATGAGCGCTACATGGATTATCTCGATTCTCAATATCGGAAGAATTCGCAACAGGGGGGCGCGAAACGTGGGAACTATCGCACGGCGTTGCCATATCGGATTGATTCGAGGTTCTTTCGGACTGTTCAGAATGCCGTGGAGTCGAGCCACATAACGCCGACAGAAGCCTTGTCCATCGTCGGAGTCGGGTATAAGGGCTATCGGGTGCTTGCGCAGAAGGCCGGACGATGAAATACCTTCTCGATTCCAACATCTATATGGATTGCTATGACCGCTACTATTTGCATGAGTATTTTCCGACTTTTTGGCGGCAGTTCACCCCTGTGATCAACCAGTTCGTTGTTGCGACCGATGTGATGCTTGATGAGCACCAGCATGACGAATGGTTCATCGAATGGTTCCGCAAGAATTATCATGGCAGCATCCTTAATCATGTGGAATACGCCGAGGAATGGTCCAACGTGCTTGAGCACGTGCGCATTTGTGGGAAGTATAGGTCTGACGCCTTGGCAGGCGATAAGGGTTGGGCGCATGAAAGAATCGCGGATCCTTGGCTTATCGCTATTGCAAAACATGATGGCTATACTTTGGTGACCAGTGAACAGCGAGATGTGAATATGCACGTCAAAGGACATATAGCCAAAGCCGCGAAAATTCCTGATGTCGCTGATGCCTTGGGAGTTCAAGTCATCGACAGGAATAAGTTTTTCGGAATTGTAGCGCTGTCGGTGTAGTGCTGCCTCGCCTTGGTAGGTGCTTCGTTTCCGGGTCTTATTCGTAGAGAGCGGTTCGGCTCCCAACCGCCGTGACGTGGAATCGTGCTTTCCTTCGCTTTCCATTCAGACTCATCGGGGATGTCGCTGTACATTAGACCCGATAATCCGGCTTCACATGGAATTCGTCGGCGTCTCCTCCGTGGTGAAGCTCGATGGACTGTGCGTTCACACCGCTCACCTGCGCCCAGCGCGGGCCGAGTTTGAGCTGAGTGAGGAACTGTGCAATGTCGGCGCGCCTGCCCTGTGCCTCGACCTCTACCGAACCATCGACGCAGTTGCGCACCCACCCGCTGAGATTCAGCTTCTGCGCCGTGTTGAAAACGAAGTAGCGGTATCCGACGCCCTGCACGAGACCGGTCGCTCGAGCGTGAACGCGAATCTCGTTCGCACGATTCTCCATTCGCAACACCTTCGATCCTTCGTGTGCCATTCCGCCGCTTGTCCCTTGTCGTCGACGCCATCGCCCGTTGTGTGACGACAAGACTCACGAGAACCAGGCGCGACGTGTGTTCATCACACCACTGTATCGGGGAAACGGCATAAGTCGAGTGATTCGCCCTTGAGT
>CALNAE010000320.1 GCA_937874315.1 uncultured Bifidobacterium sp.
TGTGATCCGCGTCCGAGGGTCCGGCGGTCAAGCCAGCAAATCCGAGATATGCCGAATCCGAGCGCGACGACGTGATGGCCGCTAAGGTCAGCGCCTGGCATCCACACGAACCGTCACTGTCTTGGCGCGTGACGCACCAGACCACCAGACATGCCAAACGTGCCAAACCAGCAAACGCACCAGAACGACACCAGACAGCGTCGCGGGCGGCCTGGCGCAGAAGCCTTTCGATTGCCGCGGTAAGATGCAATCATGAAGCTCACTCACAATCAAGTGGTCCGTCTAGGCACGGCGACCGTGGTAGTGGCTGGTCTATCTGCCGTTATGACCTATCTGCTCTACGGAAGCGGCGCGTTGTTCAGTCTGAAAGGCGTTGTTGGCGTTGTCGCGCAAACTCTGATCTTCGCCGTTGCGATGTGGACGGTGCTGAGGGCCAAGAATCCCGACTAGTCGTCAGAAATAAAGTCCAGTGAAGAAAAGCAAATGGGGAAGTTGAGGAAGTTTAGTCCGGATGCCGCGCCGTGGGGACGGAAGCGCACCGGGCGGCGGTCGGCTCCACCCGAAGCCTTATTTTGCTATTCTTTTGCTAGGTCCGCGCACAGGGAGATGGTCGTCATGAGGTCAGTTCTTTACGCCATCGTCAGGGTGATATACACCCCATACAGGATCGTCTGCAACATTCTCTCGTTTTTACCATCGGTGTTTTCGTGGTGATCTTTGATACACGAACGTTCCCAGGCGACGGGCGCTATCTTCTGGCGGCCGCCGTGTTCGGGATATTGGTCCTTCTGCAGTTGATCAGACTCCTTCTGGTGAAACTCCTCGCGTATCTGGGCAACATGGATGTTATTACCCCCTTGTAGGAACTCATGATGATGCGAATTGCACACTGATGGCTGCGTGGTACTTCACACTAGCATTCGGACCGTGCTCCACACCAAGGTTCGCCCTATGCTCCTCGGAAGCGTCTGGTTATCCAATCCAAAACCGGATTCCAAGAGCGAGCGGGAATAGGATAATGTCTGCTATTGAAGGAAGCAGATACTGCTAGATAGCTTATTTATCGCGTGTCTCACTCATCTAATGAGTTATTTCCCCATACCTACTTCACTCTCCTTCATCTTCCGATATGACTTGCACCTGCATTGCTACGATGTCGGGTATGGATGAACTCTTCATCAGCGGCATTCGCATCGACTGGAATCTCGCCACGGACGGTGTCTGCGAAAACAGCGGCCACCCCAGGGGAAGGGACGATACGGTCCCCAGCACTCACCCCGATTTCTATGTATCGTCGATACCGGCATTGCGCTCCTTGAATGAACTCGAGTTCGACAACCCCATAACGATGTTCACCGGCGAGAACGGTACCGGCAAATCGACGCTCCTCGAAGCCATCGCGCAGGCCTACGGCTTCAACCCCAAAGGCGGCACCCGCAACTACCGGTTCTCCACCTACGATGACGTGTCCAATCTCTCCAACCGAATCACACTGATCCGACGCCGGGGATACAGCCGCTCCGGGTACTTCTTTCGGGCGGAGAGCTTTTTCAACGTGGCTACTCAGGCGCGCGCATACGACCGTTCGGGAGAGCTCTTCCATTTGCACGAACAGTCCCACGGCGAAAGCTTTCTCGCCTTCATGCGGGCATTCGATAGGCCCGGCCTCTATATCATGGATGAACCCGAAGCAGCATTATCACCGCAACGCCAGCTCAGCCTGCTGGTCATGCTGCATCGCATGGTGGCCGAGGGATCGCAGTTCATCATCGCCACGCATTCACCCATCTTGCTCGGATTCCCGGGCGCATCGCTGCTGACTCTTGATGACGGGCGCCTCCATCCCTGCGCCCTAGAGGATACCGCCAGCTACAGCATCATGGCAACTTTCATCAACCATCGCGACAGCCTCTTCCATCATCTCTTCGGCTGACCGGCACGGCACTGACGATTCATCGCCCTCCGCGATCTCCCAAAACGCTCCCATAACATCCAGCCCGTAGACGCTGATCCGCCAACTCTATGGTTTGCCGCCCCACCTATTCTCGTGCTTCTGATCCGTTCCCCTCCCGTTTACGGATCCAAGAGATCCACCTTCACCGATTACCAGACAATTCGGCGGGACCAGTAAATTATGCAGCTTTGGTGGGCAAATTTACCGTTCGGTGGGCGTCCGAAATGCGGCACCAGAGTGCAATTGGGCACAGATAATGGCTGAATTCTGCGGTTCTTAAAGCGAGCGGGAATAGGATAATTTCGGGTTAATAGGTAAAACGTGGGTCTTAAGTTCGGGTTGGGTGCTACTGGCATTTTGTGTGTCGGGGTGTGATTAATGGTTGGCGGGTTAATGCGGCGTGGTGCTTGACTTTCCGGTTTTGCTTGTTCCATGAGTAAACCGAAGTCGGCCAAGGCCAGGAAATGCCCGATCTGCGGAGTCGCTATGCGCAGGAAGGGGTTCACCGCTGCCGACGCCCAGCGCTGGAGGTGTGACGCGTGCAGGCTGAGCACGACCGCCGATCGCGTCGATCTCAAGCGGATGGTGCAGTTCCGGTCGTTCCTGGCGTGGATCACGGGCAAGATGTCCGTACGTGAGGCGGCAGCTGGCCTGGGCGTCGATGCGAGCACGTTCTCGCGCAAAGTCTCGTGGTGCTGGAACGTGAGGCCACGCATCGGCCCCGACGGTGTCGTGCACCGCTATGTCGAGGCCGACGGCACGTATCTGC
>CALNAE010000321.1 GCA_937874315.1 uncultured Bifidobacterium sp.
GAAGGATCTTTTCAGCCGACTGTTCGGTTGACCCGCCGTGCCCACCACTGCACCCACACGCGGACAGGCGTCGAGCAAGCGTACAGATTCAGGCTCCCATCGGAGCCATTGAGTCGCCACTGCGCCCCGCGCGGGCGTCAAGCAATCCGCAATCGCCGGCATCCTCGACAGGATGCCGGCGATTGCGTCGAGAGCGTACATATCACCAGACATGACTTGTTGTCATATTTGGTGTAGCATGAGCCGAGATGACATCGTGTCATCCTTTGTTTCCCAATCGAGGCCCATGCCAAGTTCAACATTCCGCAATCTGCCGGCCGACAAACGGCAGCATATCGTCGCCGCCTTGCTCGACGAATTCTGCGCGTACCCCCTCTCCGAGGCCAAGATCTCGCGCATCGTCGTCAAGGCCGCCATACCTCGCGGCTCCTTCTACGTCTACTTCTCGGATATGTTCGATGCCTACAGAACAGTTCTGGCCGAGGCACTCACCGAAGTAGACGCGGGGCTCGACACCGAAATCGCTCGACATCCTGACGACACCCTGGCCGCCGTCTACGACTATACGAAACGGTTCATCGCAAAGCTCTCGCACTCCCCCTACCGTGATCTGTACACCATGCACTGGCTCATTAACCGCGCGTATCTGGCCGCGCACGACGAGCACATCTATCATCGAAATCGGCACACCGACGCGGCATCGCTCGACGTGATGGTCGACGACATTGCACTCGCCTCCGGGGCTGAACGGGACGCGGTATCGCGGACCGTAATGGATGAGAGCCATGCGACTCTATCCGCCGTGCTCAATGGCGAGGAACCAACCGCGGCACTGCGCCGCTTCGAGGCCCTAATCGACATCCTGCGCGCCGGCGTTCGCCATACTCGCCAAATCCGCCACGACTCAGCCGAACCAGACCTGCCCAACCAATACGACCGATCCACCGAACCGGACCAATCCAACCAAGGAGGCGACCATGTTTCTCGCCATCGCTGAGATACGCCACAGCAAACTGCGTTACATCCTCATTCTGATGACCATCGCACTCATTGGATATCTCACCCTCATACTGACCGCACTGGCCTACGGCCTGGCACAGTCCAATCGTTCGGCGGTGGATTCGTGGCATGCCTCGACGATCGTACTGAACAAGGACGCCGACGACGACCTGCGTCAATCATCCCTCACGCAACAGCAGGTGCGCGCCGTCCGAACATCAACCGGCACCTCGGCCGCCCTCGGCGAGCTGAGCGTCTCCACGACCACCGCCAGCGGCGGCGAGAAAACAACCGCCGAGATGCTCGGCATCGACAAGGACCAATTCATCTATCAGCAGCTGCAGCCCTCGCAAGGACGACGATTCGCGACATCCCATGAGGCGCTTGCGGGCGACGGGCTCAAGGCGCAGGGATACGCCGTGGGTGATGTGATTGTAGTGGCAGGCGGC
The DNA here is from genome assembly GCA_937874315.1 of uncultured Bifidobacterium sp. Classification (GTDB taxonomy): domain Bacteria; phylum Actinomycetota; class Actinomycetes; order Actinomycetales; family Bifidobacteriaceae; genus Bifidobacterium. The sequence continues at coordinate 1,449 of CALNAE010000321.1, forward strand.
CAGAAATTCATCATCACCGGTTTCGTTCATAACGCCGCGCTCAGCGTCGCCCCGGTGATCTACGTACCGCTGCAATCATGGCGGCAACTCAAATATGGCTCATCAACCCCCGCGCGTTCCATGCCGGCGGCAAGCGCCGTCGTGGAACGCGGCACCACCGCCCACTCCGCACCACAGGGAACGGAACGACTGAATATCGCCACGTTCATCAACAAACTTCCCGGCTACAGCGCTCAGAACATCACCTTCACCATGATGATTGGTTTTCTGTTCGTCATCACCCTCGTCATCATCGCGATTTTCCAATACATCCTCACCATGCAGAAAATCCCCAATTACATGGTCCTCAAAATCCAAGGCATCCCGACCTGGTTCCTCGTACGGTCGATGCTGTTCCAAGCCCTGCTTATCGCGGTGATCGGAGTAGCGATCGCCGCGGCGCTCACCGCGCTTTCCGCAGCCTTCATCCCCGCAAGCGTGCCCATGAGTTTCGATATGGAACTACTCGGCGCCGCCGGCTTGGCCATCGTCATCATGTCCATATTGGGCTCGTTGGCTTCAGTGCGAACGATTACCACCATCAGACCCACCTCAGTCGTCGCAGGAGAATAACCATGCAAGCCATCACCATGAGCCACGTGAACAAGACATACGGCAGCGACACCAGCGCGGTCCACGTGCTGAAAGACGTGAACTTCAGTGCCACGTATGGCCAACTCATCGACGTCGTCGGCCCTTCGGGATCGGGGAAGAGCACCTTCCTCTCCATAGCGGGAGGGCTGCTAGCGCCCACCTCGGGCAGCATCGACATAGGTGGCGCGTCCCTGCAGGATCTGCGTCCACGACGCCGCGAGCAGCTGCGGCTGACCACCATCGGATTCGTGCTGCAATCCTACAATCTGGTGCCCTTCCTCACCGTCCGCGGCCAATTCGCGCTGGTGGACAAGGTGCGCGGAACGAGGCATATGGCGCGTGAGCGCTTTGACGAGGTCCTGCAGACTCTGGGCATCGCACAGCTGCTCGACGCCTATCCCTCCACGCTTTCGGGAGGACAGCGCCAACGGGCGGCCATCGCCCGCGCGCTGTACGCCGACCCCGCCATCGTCCTTGCCGATGAGCCGACGGCCTCTCTCGACACCGATCACGCATTTCAGGTCATGGCCACCTTCCGTCGGCTGGCGCATGAGACCAATAAGGCGATCATCGTCGTCACGCACGATACGAGACTCGAGCGATACGCGGACGGGCTGTACGACATCACCGACGGCGCCATACGTGTCATCGAGCCACATGAACGAGTCGCCTGACGATTGATCGGACGTATGCGCCTTGCGTTATGACGCCGACGGATACGTCCGGAAGCGCGGCAAGGCGCAACGCCGCCATTAAGGCCGATTCCTAACAGGGTCGATGTGGCCTTCGAATGCGCCGGGCCGGTCCCCCTCTTCCAGCTCATCGTCCACTGCCATCGCCATCCAATGTGATCTTCACGACACCTTGCGATACGTCCTGAGCGATACAATCCCCTCCATCGAACTCGCGGAACAGTACTATGGGGTTCATGAACGACTCCATAGTCTGGAACAACCCGTTGCGGGATCCGCGCGATCTACGCCTGCCCCGCATCGCGGGACCGTGCAGTCTCGTCATTTTCGGCGTGACCGGAGATCTGTCGCAGAAGAAGCTTCTTCCCGCGATCTACGACCTGGCCAACCGCGGTCTGCTTCCTCCGAGCTTCAGTCTCATCGGCTTCGCCCGCCGCGATTGGAACGACGAGCACTTCATCGAATTCGTCAAGACGGCCGTGCAGAAACGTTCGCGCACGCCGTTCAAGGACGCGACCTGGGACAATCTCGCCAAAGGCATCCGCTTCGTGCAGGGCACCTTCGACGATGCCGAGGCGTTCAAACGCCTGAGCGACACCGTGCAGGAACTCGACCGGGATCGCGGCACGCGCGGCAACCACGCCTTCTACATGTCGGTGCCGCCAAGCGCGTTCCCGACCGTATCCAAGCAGCTCGCCGCCTCCGGCCTGGCCAAGTCGACCGAGGGCGCATGGCGCCGGGTCATCATCGAGAAGCCGTTCGGCCACGATCTGGAAAGCGCCAAGGAGCTCGATCGCGTGGTATCGGAGGTCTTCGACCCGAGTTCGGTGTTCCGCATCGACCATTATCTAGGCAAGGAAACGGTCCAGAACCTGCTGGCGCTGCGCTTCGCGAATGCCATGTACGAACCGATCTGGAATTCAAACTACGTCGATCATGTACAGATCACCATGGCCGAGGACATCGGCATCGGCGGACGCGCGGGCTACTACGACGGCATCGGCGCGGCGCGCGACGTCATCCAGAACCACCTGCTGCAGCTCATGGCCCTGACCGCCATGGAGGAGCCGGTGAGCTTCTCGGCGGCGGATCTCGCCGCCGAGAAGACCAAGGTGCTTTCGGCCGTGCGCCTGCCCAAGGACCTACGCGCGCACACCGCACGCGGACAGTATGCCCCAGGCTGGCAGGGCTCAAGCCGCGTCAACGGCTATCTCGAGGAAAAAGGCGTGGATCCGTCCAGCATCACCGAGACTTACGCCGCCATCCGACTCGATGTGGATACCCGCCGTTGGGCGGGAGTGCCCTTCTATCTACGCACCGGCAAACGGTTGGGCAAACGCGTCACGGAGATCGCGGTCGTCTTCAAACGCGCGCCGCACCTGCCCTTCGAGAACACGGCCGTACGCGAGCTGGGCAACAACGCCATCGTGATTCGCGTTCAGCCGGATGAGGGCGTCACCATGCGCTTCGGCTCGAAGGTCCCCGGCGGCTCGGCCATGGAGGTGCGCGACGTCTCCATGGACTTCAGCTATGGCCGTTCCTTCACCGAGAACTCACCAGAGGCTTATGAACGGCTGATCCTCGACGTGATGCTCGGCGACCCGCCTCTGTTCCCGACCACACGGGAGGTCAATTTGAGCTGGAAGATTCTCGACCCGATCGAGCAGTTCTGGTCGACGCTTTCCCAGCCACAACCCTATCGTTCCGGCACTTGGGGTCCGGCGCAGGCCGATGCCATGCTTGCCCAGGATGGACGCCACTGGAGGATGCCATGATCATCGATATGCCCAACACTCATACCAGCGAAATCTCGCAGAAGGTCGACGAACTGCATGAGGAACGCGGCGAGGCGGCCACCGGTCGTGTATTGACGCTGCTGATCCTCACCGGCGGAACCCATCTCGAGCAGGCGTTGGAAACGGCGAATGCGGCCAGCCGAGAGCACCCATGCCGCGTGATCGCAATCGTGCCCGACACGACATCCGACATCGATCCAGATCAGGACGATTCGAACCTGAACGCACAGGTCCGTTTCGGTGCCGATGCCGGGGCCGGCGAGATCATCATTCTTCGCCCGCGCAACGGCCTGATTCGGCATCAGGACACGTTGGTCATGCCGCTACTGGTCCCGGATGCCCCCATCGTCGCCTGGTGGCCGACCAACCCGCCGGCAAGTCCGCTCAAGGATCCGGTCGGCGCCATGGCTCGCAGTCGCATCACCGACGCGATGAACTCCGACAATCCGGAGGCCACCATGGAACGGCTGCGCAGCGCGTTGGATGATTCGGACGTGGATCTGTCGTGGACCAGGCTCACCATTTGGCGGGCCATGCTCGCGTCCCTGCTCGATCAGCCACCGCATCTGCCCATCATCAAGGCCAAGGTCGTCGGTCCGAAGAACTTCCTGCCGATGGATCTGCTCCGCGCCTGGCTGCGGCTCAAGCTCGACGTGCCGGTCGAAATGGAGACGACGCAGGAAGCCACCGCCATAACCGGCGTCTACCTGACCCGTGAGGACGGCGTGCTTTCCCTCGTTCGACCCGACAATGATCAGACCGTCGTCAGCTTCCCCGGTCAGGCGCCGCAGCCGGTTTCCATGCCCGTACGCTCCGATGAGGACTGCCTGAGCGAAGAGCTGCGCCGCCTCGAACCCGACGACGTGTACGCTGAAGTGGTCAGCACCGGCTGGGATCTGCTCTACAGCTGAGGCCTGCCGGCCAAGCGTTCCATCTCAACGGCTGCGGGAAATCGGGCGTGCCCGTGCAGGGCCATACCCGATTTCGCTGCGTTGCCGGATATGACCAAAGGAAGTTAAAGGAAGATTCATGGTTCATACTCAACTTATCGTGTATCCGCACAGTGGCACGGTCGCCAAGGCAGGCGCGCAGCGCATGCTGCTGGCCATACTCGATACGCTTAATGCCAGGCCCGCCCCGGCCTATTTCGACTTGGCGCTTACCGGTGGCTCCGATACGCTCAAGGCCTTGCAATATATGGCGGACAACACGCTCACCGACGCCATCGATTGGAGCCGTGTTCGCATCTGGTGGGCGGACGAGCGCTTCGTGGAGGCCAAAGACGAAGACCGCAACGCCTTCCAGGCACGCCGTCTACTGCTCGACCATCTGGTCTCCTCCGGCATGCTGCCCGAAGAGAACATTCATGAGATGGGCAGTGACACCCGCCCACCGCAAACGGTTGCCGCGGCGGACGACGCCACCGATGACGCGCTCTTGGACGCCGCCGCATGGGACTATGAGCATGAACTGATCGCCACACTCGGCCCGGAACCGACGATGGATCTGGTGGTGCTGGGCATGGGTCCCGATGGGCATTTTGCCTCGTTGTTCCCCGGACACGCGGAGATCAACGAGAAGAATCATCTGGTCGTGGGCGTCAGCCACTCACCGAAGCCTCCCGCACTGCGGCTATCCCTGACCGCACCGCTGCTGGCCCGTAGTCGTCGCACGTGGGTGTTCGCCGCGGGATCGGGCAAGGCCAAGGCGCTTGGCCAAGTGCTGGCCGCACCCGACAATCCGAAGTTCCCGGCCTCGTTCATCTCGGGGACTCAGGAGTGCATTTGGTTCACCGATGCCTCAGCGGCCGCGAATCTGGCCGAGGCATGATGTCTGCGCGGCAGGTGCTCACGCCCTGCTGTGCAGCAATCGCAATGTAGCAATCGAAGCCCATTGAATACGACTGCGGGCCGCACCCCGGAAGTGTTTTCCGGAAAGTGCGGCCCGCGGCCGTCGTGTTGTGGTTCGGATTGCGTCAGGCGTGACGCGTCAGGCTTTGATCTCCGGCCGTCCCGGTTCCGCCCATAGCGTGTGGAAAACGCCCGGCTCGTCGACGCGACCGTAGGTATGGGCGCCGAAGAAGTCGCGTTGCCCCTGAATCAGGGCCGCGGGCAGACGCGTGGAACGCAGGCCGTCATAATACGACAACGAACTGGAGAACGCCGGCACCGGAATCCCATAGGCAGCGGCACGGGCCACGACCCGACGCCAGGAATCCTGGGCCCGCTCGATCGCGCTCTTGAAATACGGCGCGAACAGCATGGAGACGTCCGCCTCGCCGGACTCGAAGGCGTCCGAGACGACGTTGAGGAACTGCGCGCGGATGATGCAACCACCACGCCAGATACGCGCCACCGCAGCCAGATCGATCTTCCAGCCGTACTCCTTCGCGCCGGCGTTGATCTCATCGAAGCCCTGGGCGTACGCCACGATCTTCGAGGCGTACAACGCTTGACGGATGTCCTCGACGAACGCCGCCCTGTCGGCCTCGGGAATACGCAGATCGCCGGAGGGACCGGCCAGCGACTGCCCGGCCGCCTCCTCGCGCTGGACGCTCTGGCTGGACAGCCCGCGGGCGAACACCGCCTCGGCGATGCCGGTCACCGGCGTGGCCAACGACAACGCGGTCTGCACCGTCCAGGTCCCCGTGCCCTTCATCCCCGCATGGTCCACGATCACGTCGACCAACGGCCCGCCGGTTCTCTCGTCCCGCTGCCTGAGCACCTCCGCGGTGATCTCGATGAGATAGGAATTCAACTCCGTCGCGTTCCACCCGGCGAACACGTCGGCGATGTCACTCGGATCCATGCCCAGGCCGCGACGCATCAGATCGTAGCTCTCGGCGATCAACTGCATATCGGCGTACTCGATGCCGTTATGCACCATCTTGACGAAATGACCCGCGCCGTTCTCGCCGATATGCGTGACGCACGGCTCCCCCTCGGCCACCGCCGCGATCGACTTCAGGATCGGACCCAACGTCCTCCACGACTCATCGGTGCCGCCCGGCATCAGAGACGGGCCGTTCAACGCCCCCTCCTCGCCGCCGGACACGCCACAACCGACGAAATGCAACCCACGCGCGCGAATGTCCTTCTCACGGCGCATCGTGTCCTTGAAATAGGCGTTGCCGCCATCCACGATGATGTCGCCAGGCTCCATGGCATCCGCCAACTCGTCGATCACCGCATCCGTGGGAGCGCCCGCCTTGACCAGGATAATCGCCGTACGCGGTCTGGACAACGACGCCACGAACTCGCCGATGGTGTGAGAAGGAACGAACGACCCCTCGGCCCCATGCTCTCCCACCAACTTCTCGGTACGCTCAAAATGACGGTTGTACAACGCCACGGTATTCCCATGACGCGCCAGATTGCGCGCCAGATTAGACCCCATGGCGGCCAACCCCACCACACCAATATTCGCAATTGCCTCGCCCATCACAACACCTTTCGAACTCGCTGAGGCGTTCGCTGGTCAAACGCCGTGACGTTGTCCAGTCTATCCCCGGGTATCGGGGAAAGCATCCTTGCATCTGACAGCGAACGGGCGTACGACCATGAGCTGCATCACGCGAGCCGACGTCGCAGCCGCGAGAAACGACGGAGTGGTTGGTCCCCGCCGCGGGGCACGAGCGAAGGTCGCATTCACCGTCACCGAAATCGAAATCGGCTACCCCTTATCGCGATGGCCGCCGGTCACGCCGAACCCCGTTCATCCTCGCCTGAGCCAGCCCGGCACGTCGCCAGATCAGTTTGCGCAACTCCTCGACGCCAAGTACGACGAACGGCACCACCGCCAGATACAGGTAGTCCACGCCGTGCAGCGGAGCCGTATGGAACACGGTCTGCAACAACGGCACCTGGGTGATAAGCATGATCAGCGCGATCTCCACCACGATCCCGATGTTGATGGTCTTGTTGGAGAACAGACCCACCGAAAACGTCGAGGCGCTCGAGGTCCGGCAGTTGAGCACCATGCCAATCTGAGCGAAGACGATTGACGCGAGCGTCATCGCCGTCGCGTTGACGTAAACGGGGTCCATGTCATTGCTCAACCCGGCCAATGGCACCTGCGGCCAGCCGTTGAGCACGTTCACGAAGCAGTAGCCGAGCAACGACGCGATGGAACCAAGCACGCCGTACCATGCAAAAGCCTTGAACAGCGTCGCACGATTGAGCAGCCGCTCATGCGGGTTGCGCGGCGGTTGCTCCATCACACCGGCCTCCGGCGGCTCGGTGCCCAGGCCGAGGGCCGGCAGCATATCCGTACCGAGATCGATGGTCAGAATCTGCATGGTGGTCAGCGGCAGCGGCACGGCCCCGCGGGAGAAGAGATAGACGGCGCTGGGCACGGCTTCGGGCATATTCGAATTGAGAATATACAGCAGGAACTTACGGATGTTGGCATAGACGGCGCGGCCCTCCTCGATGGCGGCGACGATCGAGGCAAAGTTATCGTCGGTAAGGATGACGTCCGATGCCTCCTTGGCCACATCCGTGCCCGTGATGCCCATGGCCACGCCGACGTCGGCTTTCTTCAGGGCGGGAGCGTCGTTCACGCCGTCACCCGTCGTGGCGACGATATCGCCCATCCGCTGCAGACGGCTGACCACGCGCAGTTTCTGCTCGGGGGCCATCCTGGCGAAGATCACCTGGCCGCGCAGCACTCGAGTCAGATCATCATCCCCCATGGATTCAAGTTGCGGACCCGAGACGACCTGCACGTCTGGCCCCTGTACGATGCCGATGCGCCGCGCGATGGCCAGCGCGGTGCGACCATAATCACCCGTGATCATGATGATCCGGATGCCCGCCGTATGGCATTGGCGCACGGCAGGCGCCACCTCGGGCCGCGGGGGATCGACCATGGCCTCCAGACCGAGGAACGTCAGGTTGCGCTCGACGGCCTGAACGGTCCATCCACGTTCCTCGGCCTGTTCGGAAGCGGCACTGTCAGTCTCGTCGATCTCGTCGTCGTCAGTATCGTCAGTATCGTCATCCAGGGACGCGGGCCCATCGGAGGTAGAACCGCCGTCATCGTCGGCATGGCGCAGCGTGCGACTGGCTACGGCGAGCACACGCAGCCCCTTATCCGCGTAGGCGTCGTTGGCCGCCACGATGCGGGCACGCATCGCCTCGGTCATGTCGACCGTACGCCCGCCGATCTGTACACGGCTCGCCAACTCTATTACTTCGTTCGGCGCCCCCTTGACGAAGGCCACCGAGCCCGTTCCGGGGACATGGTTGATGACGGTCATGCGCTTGCGCCGGGCGTCAAAGGGAAACTCGCCACGTCGAGGCATGAGCCTGGCCTGCTCGCCCGGGTCAAGCCCGGCCTTCTCACACGACACCAGCAGGCACGCCTCGGTCGGGTCCCCATATACCTGCCACCGGCCATGCGGCATGCGGCCATGTCCCGACTCATGGCCGTCCTTGGTCGCCGCCGGCACGCCCTCGGGAGGACGCAGATGGGCATTGGTGCACAGCGCCCCGGCCGTGACCAACGCGCGCAGGCCTTCGTCATCATGGGCGCTGCACACCCGATCTCCGGCCAGGACCCGGCCGTCGGGAGCATATCCGGTACCGGTCACACGGTACTCGCGACCGGCCGTCCACAGGAATTCCACGGTCATCTCGTTCTGCGTCAACGTGCCGGTTTTATCGGTGCAGATCACGGATGTGGAACCAAGCGATTCCACGCTGGACAGCTTCTTGACCAATGCGTTGCGCTTGCTCATGCGCTGCACCGCCATGGCGAGCGCCAGCGTGACCGTGGGCAGCAGCCCTTCGGGGATGAACGCGACGATCATGCCGAGCGAAAAGATGAACGCCGAGGCCAGCGGGCCGTGCACGAACGCCTCATCGAGCGCAAAGATCGCCACCCCGATGCACATGGCGAACACCGTGATCTGACGGGTCAGGTGATTCAGTTCACGCTGCAGGGGACTCTGGGAGTCCTTGACGTTCTGCGTCAGCCGCGCGATTTTGCCGAACGCCGTATTCATGCCGGTGTGCACGACCACGGCACGTCCGTTGCCCTGCGCAACCGATGTGCCCGCGAATACCAGATTCGGCATCTCGGCGGCGCTCAGACCGTCTGCCGGCGACGCCTCGGCGTTCTTGCGCGCCGGCGTGGATTCGCCGTTCAACGTCGCCTGGTCCACCTGGAGTCCGTTGGACTGCACCAGCCGCGCATCCGCGGAGATGCTGTCGCCTTCCTCCAGCACGAATACGTCACCAGGCACCAGATTCTCGACGAGCGTTCTGGATTCCTGACCGTCCCTGATAACGGTGACGTACTGGGGAAGCATGCGTCGTAGCGCCTCGGCCGCCTTGCTTGCACGATATTCCTGCCAGAAGCTGAATACGCCGTTGATGATGTTCACCAGCCAGACCGCGATGCCCAGCTCACTCATGCCCGCGACGAACGCGATGATGCCCGCCGCCCAGAGCAGCAGCGCCATGAGGTGCGTAAAGCTGCTGAGGAACACGAGGATCGTCGGGGTCTTGCGCTCCTTTTCGATTACGTTCTTGCCGTACGACCCCAGCCGGATCGTCGCCTGCGAGCTCGAAAGGCCATGTTCCCCCGTGCGCAATGCCCGATACACGTGTTCGACCGTGAATCGGCTGACCTCATCCATTGAATATCCGGAGGCCCTATCGGTAAGCATCGTCATACGAATACGCTTTCCCACATTCTCCTGGCATGAGGCGCGCGTGCGCACAACGCACGGCACCACGTTATGCCAATAGTCACCAGCGTAGTCCGCGTCGTTTGGGATTGCCATATTGTCCCTTGGGATAATCCGCCCGACCCGGACGCGCGGCACGCGCGAGACCCGCCGGTGACACACCGGTGACACCCGGGCAATGTGATTTATTCGACATTTGCGCGCACCCCCGGCTTCAGCCCGATGCCCCGAAGCGCTTATACCGCAAGGGTTTTCACCCATAACCACTACATCTAGTAGACGACTCGACGAGATTGCACTACAAACGGTGTTTATTTCCAAATCACAAGCATGTAATCTATATATCCAGACACACAAGCAAATACAAGGAGCATCATGACAGTCACCGTCTTCACCAAGTATCGTTGCCCGCAGTGCGAGGCCACCAAGCGGCAGCTGACCAAGCAGGGCGTCGACTTCGAAGTCGTCGACCTCGCCGACAACCCCTCGACGCTTGAACAACTGCAGCAGGCGGGCTTCCGCCAGGCCCCCGTCGTCATCACCCCCGACGCGTCCTGGAGCGGATACCGCCCCGACCTTATCAAGGAACTCGTCGCCCACAAGGTTCTGGCGTGAGCGAGCCGATCGTCGCGGCCAAAGGAAAGCACGTAGGCGCCGTCGTCTTCTTCTCTTCAGCTTCGCGCAATACGGAGCGGTTCATCATCAGCTGCCATCTTGAAGACGAAGGCCTCAACGTCTACCGCATACCGCTCAAGCCACGAGATCCGGCGCTCGACGTCCGCGAGCCCTACGTGATCGTCGTGCCGACCTATGGCGGCGGCAACCCCAAAAAGGCCGTTCCGCCGCAGGTGCGCAAGTTCCTCAACGACCCCGACAACCGGCAATACATCCGAGGCGTCATCGCCTCGGGCAACACCAATTTCGGGGACGCCTTCTGCGCCGCCGGCGACATCATCGCGGCAAAATGCCACGTCCCGTTCATGTACTACTTCGAACTCATGGGCACTCCGGAGGACCGACGGAAGGTCCGCGCAGGACTGGCGGATTTCTTCGCCAAGGCCGACCTCCAGACGCCGCAACCGACCGGCACGCCGACTCGAGTCATCAACCGCACCCCCGCGACGTTGGGCTTGCTATCCAAAACCCCGACCGACGTTCCGATTCGGGCGGTTCAGGCGGGACAGGCGGTTCAGGCGGGACAGGCGACATCCACGCAAGACGGCGTCTGAATAGCCGACCCGCCGCGGCTGGCCGGCCCGTAAGGCCTTTTCACCTTCCCACAGCCCGGCTTCCTCATATACTTCAAATACTGTAATTCGTTCAGTACCAAACCAATCAGTTCTTCGCATTCATCCCATATACACCACAGGAAGGGACTTCATATGGCATTCACCGACAGCACCGCGCTGGCCATGGATCGCACCAACGACGACGCACAAACCTACGACCCCGCGCATGACTACCATTCACTCAACGCCATGCTCAACCTCTACGATCAGGACGGCAAGATCCAGTTCGGCAAGGACAAGGAGGCCGAGCGCGTCTACATGACCGGCCACGTGGCCGAGAACACCATGACCTTCGCCTCCACCGCCGAGCGCCTCGCCTATCTCATCGAGCATCAGTATTACGACAAGGCCGTCTTCTCGCAGTACAGCGCGCAGTTCCTCGATTCCTTCTACTCGCATGTGGAGTCGTTGGGCTTCGAGTTCGAGACCTTCCTAGGCGCCTTCAAGTTCTATACGTCCTATGCGCTCAAGAGCTTCGACGGCAAGCAGTATCTCGAGGACTTCCCCCAGCGCAGCGCCGCCGTGGCGCTGGAGCTGGCCGCGGGCGACGAGCAGCAGGCCGTGAAGTACGCCGATGAGATCATCTCCGGACGCTTCCAGCCGGCCACCCCCACCTTCCTCAACCTGGGCAAGGCCCAACGCGGCGAACCGGTGAGCTGCTTCCTGGTGCGCATCGAAGACAACATGGAGTCCATCTCCCGTGGCATCAACGCGGCCCTGCAGCTGTCCAAGCGCGGGGGCGGCGTGGCGCTGCTGCTGAGCAACCTGCGCGAGCAGGGCGCGCCGATCAAGCACATCGAGAATCAGTCCAGCGGCGTCATCCCCGTCATGAAGCTTCTGGAGGACTCCTTCTCCTACGCCAACCAGCTTGGCGCACGGCAGGGTGCCGGCGCGGTCTATCTCAACGCCCATCACCCCGATATCCTGCACTTCCTAGACACCAAGCGCGAGAACGCCGACGAGAAGATCCGCATCAAATCGCTGTCCCTGGGCGTCGTCATTCCCGACATCACGTTCCAGCTGGCCCGGCAGAACGCCAAGATGGCGCTGTTCAGCCCCTACGACGTCGAGCGCGTCTACGGCAAGCCCTTCGCCGATCTCTCCGTAACCGAGCACTACGACGAGATGGTGGCCGACGACCGCATCCGCAAGACCTATATCGACGCCCGCGAGTTCTTCATGACCCTGGCCGAGATCCAGTTCGAGTCGGGCTACCCGTACATCCTCTTCGAAGACACCGTGAACAAGGCCAACCCCATCGAGGGCCGCATCACCATGAGCAACCTGTGCTCCGAGATCCTGCAGGTCCAGGAGCCCAGCACCTATCACACCGACCTGAGCTACGACCACGTCGGCCGCGACATCTCCTGCAACCTCGGTTCGCTCAACATCGCGAAAACCATGGACGGAGGGCTGGCGGACACGGTCGAGACCGCGATCCGCGCGCTGAATTCCGTCTCCGAACACACCTCGATGGACAGCGTGCCGTCGATCAAACGCGCCAACGACGAGGGCCATGCCATCGGTCTCGGCCAGATGAACCTGCACGGCTTCCTCGCGCGCGAACACATCCAATACGGCTCCGAGGAGGGGCTCGACTTCACCGACATGTACTTCATGACGGTGGCCTACCACGCCTACAAGGCATCGCACGCCCTCGCCGTGCAGCGCGGCAGGGCCTTCGCCAGCTTCGCCACCAGCGCCTACGCCAAGCCTGCCGGTCAGGGCAACTACTTCGACAAGTACACCGACGGTCGTCGTTCGCTCGAGCCTTGCACACAACGGGTCAAGACGATGTTCGAGCGGTTCGGCATCCACATCCCGACCGTTCAGGACTGGGAGGAACTGCGCGACGCGATTGCGCGCGATGGCATCTACAACCAGAACCTTCAGGCCGTGCCGCCGACCGGGTCGATCTCCTACATCAACCACTCCACCAGCTCGATCCATCCGATCGCCTCGAAGATCGAGATCCGCAAGGAAGGCAAGATCGGTCGCGTCTACTACCCGGCGCCGTACATGACCAACGACAACCTCGAATACTTCAAGGACGCCTACGAGATCGGTTGGAAGGCCATCGTCGACACCTATGCCGAGGCGACGCAGCACGTCGACCAAGGCCTGTCGCTCACCCTGTTCTTCCCCGATACCGTGACGACCCGCGACCTCAACAAGGCGCAGATCTACGCATGGCGCAAGGGCATCAAGACGCTGTACTACATTCGCATCCGCCAGCAGGCGTTGGAGGGTACGGAAGTCGAGGGTTGCGTGTCCTGCATGCTGTGACGACGGGACTCGGATTAGGACTGACTCGGACTCGGACTTAGGTCTCGGGCTCGCCGAGGTACTGCCGAGGAGCTGGTAGGCGCGTCGTCCGACACGCTCCAAGGCCGCTCGGCCGGTCATACGGTCGGACGACGCGCCTACCAGCTCCCGATGCCTGCGTGTCAAGGCAGGCACAACATGCGGCAATACAATATATAGCAATCAGTATTCGGTAGATATACACAAGCGACGACAGAAAGAACGTACGAGAGGGGCCAACCATGGCAGACAACATTGCGGACAATATGGACGATACGCTTGAGGCGACGTCCACCACGGATCCGATGAAGCGGTTCCCGCGGCTGACCTATCATCCGGTGACGCGCGTTCAGGCGATCAACTGGAACAAGATCATCGATCCCAAGGATAAAGAGGTCTGGGACCGGCTGACCGGCAACTTCTGGCTGCCTGAGAAGGTCCCGCTGTCGAACGACATTCCCTCGTGGGGCACGCTCACCGAGGCCGAGCACACCCTCGTGATGCGCGTGTTCACCGGGTTGACGCTGCTCGACACCATCCAGGGCGTGGCCGGAGCGCCGCGACTGATTCAGGATGCCATCACCCCGCATGAGAAGGCCGTGTTCTGCAACATCACCTTCATGGAGGAGGTGCATGCGAAGTCGTATTCCTCGATCTTCGAGACGTTGTGCTCGTCGAAGGAAGTGGACGAGGCCTTCGACTGGTCCGAGGAGAACGCCAATCTGCAGAAGAAGGCGCAGATCGTGCTCGACTACTACAACGGCGACGACCCGCTCAAGGTGAAGATCGTCTCCGTGCTGCTCGAATCCTTCCTCTTCTATTCGGGATTCTTCCTGCCCTTCTGGCTCTCCTCCCACGCCAAGCTCACCAACACCGCCGACATCATCCGCCTGATCCTGCGCGACGAGGCCGTGCACGGATATTACATCGGCTACAAGTACCAGATTGGTCTCGAAAAGCTCAGCCAGGAACGGCGCGACGAGCTGCAGGACTATACGTACGAGCTGTTGCAGGACCTGTACGACAACGAGGTCGAATACACCGAGGCGCTCTACAAGGACGTCGGCCTGACCGATAAGGTGCTCAGCTTCGTGCGCTACAACGGCAACAAGGCCCTGATGAACCTCGGCTACCCCGCGCTGTTCACGGCGGAGGACACCCAGGTGGATCCCGCCATCCTGACCTCGCTCTCGCCCAACGCCGACGAGAACCACGACTTCTTCTCCGGATCCGGATCGTCCTATGTCATGGGCAAGGCCGTGGAGACCGACGACGACGACTGGGATTTCTAGGAGTCCCGACCCCTCGTGAGGAGTACCGGACTGCTGATAGTCCCGATCCTCTCGTCTGCTCCGCGATCGATCGGTCGAGCCCGGAGCAGACGGTGCGTCATGGTGGCGCTCAGTCCAGTCCGCTGGTGTCGGTGGCGCACACGCGCAGACGATGGCCGTCGGGGTCGAGCGCGACGCAGGTGTAGCCGAATGGCAGTTCGGTCGGCTCCAAGGCGATCGGGATGTCGTGTGCCGTCCATTCGGCGTAGAGGATGACGGCCGCGGTCTTTGACGCGGCAGACCCGTAGCGTTCAGAGGCATCTCATTGATGTGTGACTCTGATTATTTCGACGTCGTGGGACCTGACTCGTGTGAGGACGCTGCCGCGATGCATCCGATCAGTTCATTAGCCCATGCGACGGCCTCTTCCACGGTCGGCAGGACGTCGGTGTCTTCTGCCGCCTCGGTGTAAAGGGTGTCCCATCGGTCGCCGACGTGGATGATAGACGGCCAGAGTTGCTGGCGGCGATAGTCGAACAGCCGTATGCAGGTTTCGGCGACAAAGGCGAGGTCGAGATCCTCGCCTTTGTCGAGCAGCTGAAGATCGACCAGATACTTGGCGCGTTCGCTTCCCGGACTCGATACGGCGTGGAGTTTCTGCGCAACCTGATGATCGGCGCACATCACCGGGACGGGCTTCGGCTCTTCCAGTCCGACTTCGGTGAACAGCCCGGCAAGACTGTTGGAGAGCTGGTATTCGGGCTGTTCGGCGTCGCCAAGCTCGTTGTGCCCCAGCTCGAACTTCACCGTGCACCACGGCCTGCCCCGATAATCCAGCTTCACATCGAACGGCTGCATCACATACGCGGTCGGTACCGCGGCCGGTCGAGGCGCTGGTCGCTCAACAAGACGACCCGCGAACCCCGCCCATCCCGTCGCCAGCGCGTCTTCGAAATCGCTGCGGAACCCAGTCAACGATCAAACCCGCGCGCGGCGTCCAAGTCCTGAGTGAACCGCGTTCCCCGCCCGTAGCGCAGAGCCATGGCGCTGCCGCCCTTGACGGCACCCTCGGGAAGCATCTGACCGACGACAACTAAGGCCATCGACACGCGACGGCGCAACGCCAGCCCCTCCGAGCCTTCGAGATTGCGGATGCGCTGCTCCAAAGATCGCACGCTCACCGGTGCGCTGTCGTAGCTCATGGTCGTAGTCCTTTCCTGACCTGCCGCCACTGGCTAGTGGTCAGCAAACCTTGCTGTCGCGCATGCTTAGCCGCGTCCAGTAATCGTTCGGTCTCGATGCGCCCGAGGCATTCGAGGATCGCCTCCGTCACCGGCTGCGACGCCAGCCCTTCATAGAAGATGGTGCGTGCCCCGTCGGGAACCTGCGTCAATTCGATGAAGGCCGGGAGCTTGGCGCGTACCCTGCGGGGAACTGCGACCTTGATCTGCCTGGGGTTCACGTCGGTAAGATCAAATAAGGCCAGCACAGATTCTCCGTGCAGGTACGCCCCCTCACCGGCCCGCAGCAGAGCCTCGGCGAACCGGTCGACGCGCGTCGGCGGGATGTCCGGCACACGGTACAGCCCATAGGCGACGTTCATCAGGCCCCCCCGAGCGGCTAGCTTGGGCATCTCAATCGCAGGAACCCCCGCCTTCGCCGCGTCCTTGGTCGTGACATAGCCGTAGTTGTCGTACGCGATCTCGCGCACCACATTCCGATACTTCACCTTGACAGACATGTCGAAATTATACCATAAACGGTAGAGTTGTGCCACCGTTCGAGCCTGTCCCATTCTGTGTCGATTCGGAGGCGGATCACCCGCTTCTCACCGCCGTCCAGACAATGGCGAGCGCGCATCGACCACGCCGAGATGCTGCCTGAATCGTGCGACAGCGACACGGACG
>CALNAE010000322.1 GCA_937874315.1 uncultured Bifidobacterium sp.
GTTGGTGTGGTGGTGAATCGTCATCGTGTGGATTGGCGTGGTTGGAAGTTCATGGGGCCGTTTGTGGTGGTGTTTGGGTTCGTGTTCGTGGTGCCGGTGGTGTATGCGGTGTGGATTAGTTTGTTCCAGTCTCGTATGGTGGGTGGCACGGTGTTCGTGGGGTTGGCGAATTACGTGCGTTTGTTGGGTGATGGGCAGTTCTGGGATGGCGTGGGTCGTGTGGCGTTGTTCACGGTGGTGCAGGTGCCGGTGATGTTGTGTCTGGCGGCGTTGATGGCGTTGGCGTTGGATTCGTTGCGGTTGCATGGTTCGCGGTTCTTCCGGATCGCGACGTTCCTGCCGTATGCGGTGCCGGCGGTGGTGTCGGCGATGATCTGGGGTTTCGTGTATGGCGCGAAGTACGGTCTGGTGGGTTCGTTGGATTCGTGGTTGGGGTGGCATGTGGACGTGTTGGCGCCGTCGGTGTTGCTGGCGGCGATCGGGAACATCAACACGTGGGAGTTCACGGGGTATAACATGCTGATTTTCTATAGTTCGCTTTCGACGGTGCCGCGCAGTCTGTATGAGGCGGCGGCGATCGACGGGGCGGGGGAGTGGCAGGTGGTGCGTCGGGTGAAGCTGCCGGAGTTGCGTGGTTCGTTGGTGATCACGGTGATTTTCAGCATCATCGGCAGTTTCCAGTTGTTCAACGAGCCGAGCGTGTTGCAGAACATGGTGCCGGGCAATGCGATCACGTCGTATTGGACGCCGAACATGTATGCGTATTCGTTGAGTTTCAGTGGCAATCAGGCCAATTACGCGGCGGCGTTGGCGATCGTGATGGCGGTGATCACGGTGGCGGTGGCGTATGTGGTGCAGTTGCGTGGGTTGAAGGATCAGATGAGGTGAGCGTGATGGACGGTATGGATGGCATGGAGAGGAACGCGGGCGGCGTGGGCCGGTGGCTGGCGGCGCGTCGGTCGGAGCGTGCGCGTGGGCGCCGGGTGGCGCGTGGCGAGGCGGCGGAGCGGCGTCGGGCGGCGGGCAGCGGGTTCAGCAATCCGGCGAATCCGCGTCGCAGCGTGGGGTTGACGGTGGCGTGTTCGCTGTTCGCGGTGTATTGTCTGCTGCCGTTCGCGTATCTGGCGGTGAACGCGACGAAGACGCAGGCGGATTTCACGTCGACGTTCGGGTTGGGGTTCGGTCGTTCGTTCGCCCTGTGGGACAATCTGGCTGGGGTGTTCTCGTATCAGGGCGGGATCTTCGGGCGGTGGTTGTTGAACACGGTGTTGTACGTGGTGGCGGGCGCGGGTGGCGCGACGCTGCTGGCGGTGATGGGCGGGTACGCGTTGGCGAAGTTCCGGTTCCCGGGCCGGCGGGCGGTGTTCCTGGTGGTGATCGGGGCGATCAGCGTGCCGGGCATCGCGTTGGCGGTGCCGCAGTTCCTCCTGTTCGCGAAGCTGGGGTTGACGGATACGCCGTGGGCGATGATCGTGCCGAGTCTGGTCAGTCCGTTCGGGTTGTATCTCATGTGGATCTTCTCGGAGCAGGCGGTGCCGGGGGAGTTGCTGGAGGCGGCGCGCGTGGACGGGGCGGGCGAGTGGCGCACGTTCCGCACGGTGAGTCTGCCGTTGCTGGCGCCGGGGATCGTGACCACGGCTTTGTTCTCGATCGTGGCGACGTGGAACAATTACTTCCTGCCGTTGATCATGCTCAAGGACTCGAGTTGGTATCCGCTCACGATCGGGTTGAACCAGTGGAAGGACCAGGCGAGCACGGCGGGCGGGCAGGCGATCCAGAACCTGGTGATCACCGGTAGTCTGGTCACCATCGTCCCCCTGATCATCGCGTTCCTCCTGCTGCAACGCTACTGGCAATCCGGCCTCTCCGCCGGAGCCGTCAAAGAATAACCCACACG
>CALNAE010000323.1 GCA_937874315.1 uncultured Bifidobacterium sp.
CCCCCTCATGACTCCTCTCCCCCTCATGACTCCTCCCCCGATGTCCCGCATTCGTAGCCTCGCCGGTCGTCCGCTCAAAAGCCTGGGAGCGGCATCCTCTTCGCCATTCGCAGCGCATCTCCAACCCCGGTAATGACGCGAGATACGGGGGTATCGGTCCGGTCTCGTAATGACACGCGCCTCCAACCCTGCTGGCGACGAGCCTTGCCGCCCCCACTTGAGTAAGCGATTCCCCACCTCGTTCGTGATCTACGCGCCGTCTCCAACGCAATCCGTGGCAGCCTCTATGCAACCGCGCCTCGTGTGGCCGCCGTCCGCACCGCCCCGATTTTCCGACAATTGTGACGTACTTGACGCACATCAATTGTTGTCGCGGGAATCGCCCATACATTGTGAACCACGATTAAGGAAATCTCAGGAGACACAGGAGGGGAACCATGCTTGCAATACAACAGTTCTTCAACCAACATAAACGGGCCATCGTCATCGCGATGAGCATTGCCGTCATCGTGGCCTTGCTCGTGCGGTACGCGATTGCGCCATGGGACTCGGAACGAGAAAGCACATGGACGGCCACCAGTTCGCTGCTGTACGTCGCCGTGAGCGTCATAGGTCTTCTCCCGCTCATCACGAAGGCCGTTAGTTCGTTGAAGTTCAAGGTGGTTTCCATCGAACTGCTGGTGAGTGTGGCGGTACTCGGCGCTTTGGCCATATCGGAATTCAGTGAGGCCGGAATCGTGACCTGGCTGTTTCTGCTCGGCGAAGTCATCGAAGACACGACCCTCGCCAAAACACGTTCTGCCATCCGGGAACTCACCGAGATGGCGCCGCAGACCGCTCAACGCATCAGTTCTCCCACCGATCGTGCGGCTGAGGAGGTGGACGTCGACGAAATCGACGTAGGCGATTACCTCTTGGTGACCACCGGTTCGCAGGTTCCCGTTGATGGACACATCGTATTTGGCGATGGACACCTTGACGAGGCGAGCGTGACCGGCGAGCCACTGCCGCAGCACAAGTCGGCGAACGGTTCCGGCACGCAAGAATCACAAGGAGCGCAAGAATCAATCGAGGCGGGCTCTACCGGCGGAAAGAAGGATAGGGAACAGGTCTTCGCCGGCACCAACCTTATCGACGGCACCATTGTCGTCCAAGCGGATCACGTCGGGGAGGATACCGTTTTCGGCAGCATCATCGAACTGGTGGAGGAGGCCGAGGACTCAAAAACCGCCGCACAACGATTCATCGATCGTTTCGCCAGATACTACACGCCCGTCGTATTGATTGTTGCGCTCATCGTCGGCATCGTCACCCGTGACGCGCGTCTCGCCATCACGATTCTCGTGCTTGGCTGCCCCGGCGCTCTGGTCATCGGAGTACCGGTATCGAATGTGGCTGGGATCGGGCTCGGAGCGCGCCACGGCATACTCGCCAAAGGAGCGCAAGTGCTGCAGACGCTGAGCGGCGTCGATACCGTGGTCTTCGACAAAACCGGAACGCTGACGGCCGGACACCCCTCCGTGGTGAGCGCGCAGGCAGTAGGCGCAGCCGAAACGTGGCGTCTCGTGGCGAGCGCCGAACACGAGTCGACGCATCCGCTGGCCAAGGCCATGGTCGACTATGCGCTCGCCGAATATGACATCGCGGACTACACCGCGGTCACCTCCACGCATGTGGTCGCCGGAAAAGGGCTTATTGCCATGGTCGAGGGCCATCGAATCGCCATCGGCAACGCCGCGCTGATGAGCGGCGAAGGAATCGTCATCCCCCCGCATGGCACATCGCACCCAAGCCCCGCGCAAAACGTACCAACCCTACCAAATTCGCCAAGCGTACCAGGCATGCAAGGACTGTCGAGCGTGTACGCGGCAATCGATGGGAACCTGCGCATCGCCGCGGGCATCGGCGACCCTCTGCGCCCCACTGCCATCAACGTGCTCAACGACCTGCGGCGACGGGGCATAACACATCTCGTGATGCTATCCGGCGACGACCAGAAGGCCGTTGACGCCGTCACCCATCACCTCGACCTCGACGAAGCCCATGGGGGAATGCTGCCACAGGACAAGGCCGACTTCATCGCACGACTGCAGGCCAAGGGTCATTCGGTCGCCTTCGTTGGAGACGGCATCAACGACAGCCCCGCGCTCATCACATCCGACCTTGGCATCGCCATGGGCAACGGCACCGCAACCGCCGTGGAGATTTCGGATATCGTGCTGCTGCACTCCGATATATCGAAGCTGCCGATCGCCTACGCGATTGCACGAGCCACCGTCGCCAACACCCGCGAGAACATCGGCATCGCGTTGACGACCGTGCTGCTGCTGTTCACCGGACTGTTCGCGGGCTTCATATATATGGCATCGGGCATGTTCGTGCACGAAGCCAGCATCCTCATCGTCATCGCGAACGCCCTTCGACTGCTCCACGAAAAACTTGACGTCCATCAAGTGTGAAACCCGATGACCCAACTACCGTGAAAACCATCAGAACATGGGTAACGATCCGGCGCGGGAACGGTCCGGAACGGAACCCGCTAACACAAGATCAAGGAGATATCGATTATGCAACGAGCAATTCTCAGGGTTGGCGGCATGACCTGCCCTTCCTGCCTGGCCACCATCAAAACCGCGCTGAGCAGACAGCGTGGCGTGAACGAGGTCAACGTATTATTCAACGCCGGCAAGGTCAAAGCCGACTTCGATGAGACCGTCATCGACGCGCAGACATTGGCAACGGTAGTGAACGAACTGGGTTACAACGTGGAACAGGTAACCGTTAAGGAGCAGAGCCGATGACAACCGACAATCCCGTTTCCGTACTCACCGCACAGCAGCGCTACGAGCAGGAGGCCATGAAATCCGATAAGGACCATCATCTACCCACTGCCGGCGCCATGACGGGTCATATCATCGCCAACCTATTCCTCGACATGCTCAAGATCCGGCAAGCACGTTGGTTCGCGACAGGCAGCACGCGGCTTTTCCTGGAGATTCACTCACGCGAATGGATTACCTATGAAGCGACGATGATCGAGTCTCTCGATGACGCGCTGTCCTCCGACAACGAAATGATCCCTACGACCACCGCACAACTGAGCGAATACGGGGCGCTCGAAGAGAACCCTGCGCGCAAATACGAGGATGGGGCCGCGCAACTCGCCGATCTTATCCACGACTTCGACTGGCAGCTGATTTACGTCGGCAAGGCCATCACGTTGGCCGCGGCGGAAGGCAAGACCTCTCTGGGCTCCACGCTCAGTGATTTGCGGGCTTGGGCGAAGCATCAGATTCGCGAAGCACAGTTGTTCCTCGGCAACGACGCCACTGACGGCCTGTATAAGGAGGTTGACGATGACGAGGATGACAACGATAATGGCCGATAGTACCACCGGCGTAAGCGACAATGCACAACGATAGAGACGGTAATGATGGTGGAAGAGACGATGACGCGGAAAGCGCCGCGGACGGCGGCAGTTCCGAAGGCAAAGACAGTGGGAATGCCCCGAGAGACAAGAGATTCCCCTGTTCACCGGCACCGGTGCGCCAGTCTCGTGCCGTTGTTCGCCGATCTGCCTCAATCGGATCAGGACCGTATCGACCTGAATCTGCAGCATCGGATCTTCCACCAAGGCGACCAGGTATTCATGCCCGGGGATGAACTCAAGCTTATCATCGTCGCACGCGGCTCACTCAAGGTGTACCGCATGGGCCGCAATGGCCGCGAGCAATTGCTACGGGTGCAACAGCCCGGTGGTTACGAGGGCGAGGCCTGGCTGTTGGGCCAGCCCAACGATTCGCTCTACGGCCAGGCGCTTGAAGCCAGCGAGGTATGTCTGCTCTCCCATCGCGATTTTCACCGGCTGCTGCTTGAACAGCCCTTGCTGAGTGCGCGCCTTTTGGAGCTCAACGCCGCGAAACTCGTGACGCTCGAACATATCAACGGGTTCCTTGGCATGGATCGCGTTGAGGAACGCCTCGCCACGTATCTATTGGACCTATCGCAGTCCTCTCACTCAATGACATTTTCGCTACCGATGCGGATGAAGGAATTGGCGCATCTGTTGGGCACTACTCCGGAGACGCTCTCCCGGACGTTGAAATCGTTCGAGAACAAGAACCTGATAGCCCGAAATCGGCGCATCATTCACATTCGCGATCAAGCCGAGCTGGAGGACTTATGAGGGATCTGTTGATCGGACAGCGCGGTCGTGCACGGTAAGCGGCACAACGTGTTCGAGTCGTAGCCGACGCATATCGCCCATGCCCGTTCAACGCATCACAGCGGTTTGCCGCGCGATCCGATGGACGGCAGGGCCTTCGCGTTGCCGACATCCTGGGCGCGTAGTCCCAGGCTCGACACGAATTGCGCGGACAGGGTGCCCGATGTGCGATTGGTGGTCGACCAGATATGACCGTTGATTCTCGTCAGCGGCGTGGCGAAGCCGCCGGTGCCGTTGTCGGGATCCACCAACTCCTTGCGGAGCATCGTATACGTCGTGGAGGCATCGACCCATTTCACATATTGTCCTGCGGCGGCCCGCTTCGCCACGGCCGCGTCAATACCAGACGCAATTGCTTCCTGTTCGATCTGCGCATCGCTGACGGGTTGGTAATCGGATTCCGACGGCAGGTACCGTTCGGAATACAGCGTGCCCAGGAACGCCAGCACGTGCTTGGGGTCATGCTCGGCGACGTACGCCAAGGCGGCTCCGGCCCGCGACGAATAACGGTCGCTGGACAATCGGTTCAAAAAGGACAGCGGATGAATTTCCATGTTGATCTGACCTGCGTCGAAGAGCCGTTGCCAAGTGCCGCTGAGCGCACGATCGACGCGGGCGCAGTAAGGACAGAGCGGATCGATATAACTTTCGACAGTCGGCACGTTTCGTTTGGCGGCCCCGTCCACCGAGACCTTGATGCCACCCTGACTGGTGGCCATGGCGGGTTTGACCTGTACCTGCTGCAACGCTTGATACGCCGCCGCGATACCGCCGTCATCCGTCGATTGCTTCGTGTGATAGACCATCAGACCGATGACCAAAGCTGCGACGGCAACCACCGCGACGACGGTCACGCCGATCAAGGTCGCCTTTCTGTTCGCAGCCGAAGTCACCTCGGTATACGTCGGTTCAGAGTGTTTGCGCCCAGTCGAAGAAAACCTGGAATGGGTCGCCAGACGGCGTCCTTCCCCACGATTCGACTCGGTTCCATTCCGCCCAGAACGGTTTGTCCGGCGCCGACTCGGCCCAACGCCGTTCGTGGTCCCATCCTGATCCGACCCCTGCCGATTGCGATTCTTCGTGTTATCCACGTTATCCACCGTGTCGTTATCCATTATCCTATTCTTCCGTATCGTTCCTCTGCTTGCGCTCCCCCGAGCGCTCGTATCCCCGATACACTCACGTACCAGCCCGTCAACTTATTCGGCGCGACGGTCCGGTCCCATATACTACTCAGATGCGCAACACCGAGGATGCGCAACGCCGTTGGCCGCAATCGCCATATCCACGGCAGCGACCCCTCATACTGTCACATACTCTCACATACTGCCCCGCTACCTGCGCGACGCTCAGTTCTTGAAGCTGTGAATCGGCGCGGGGATGCGCCCGCCGCGGGTCACGAAAGCCTCGCAGCTGGTTTGATTGACGGGGATAATCGGCGCGTATCCCATGAGGCCGCCGAAATTCGCCATCTGCCCTACCGATTTGCCATAGACGGGTATGAGCCGCACGGCCGTCGTTTTCTGGTTGACCATGCCGATGGCAGCCTCGTCGGCGATGATGCCGGAAATGGTGGCGGCGCTCGTCTCGCCGGGAATGGCGATCATGTCGAGCCCGACCGAGCAGACGCAGGTCATGGCCTCGAGTTTTTCGATGGTCAGGCATCCGGACTGCGCGGCGTCGATCATGTTCTTGTCTTCGGAGACCGGAATGAATGCTCCCGACAGCCCGCCGACATACGAGGAGGCCATGATGCCGCCCTTCTTGACCTGGTCGTTGAGCATGGCGAGCGCGGCCGTGGTCCCGGGAGCTCCGACCTGGTCGATGCCGATCTTCTCCAGCACCTCGCCCACCGAGTCACCGACGGCGGGGGTCGGCGCCAATGACAGGTCGATGATGCCGAAGGGTATGCCGAGCCGGCGAGAGGCCTCCTGCGCGACGAGTTGACCGACGCGCGTGATTTTGAACGCGGTGCGTTTGATGGTTTCGCATAGGAACTCGAAATCCCTGCCCTTCGCCGCGTCGAGCGACCGTGAGACGACGCCGGGCCCGGACACGCCGACGTTGATGACCGCGTCTCCCTCGGTAACCCCGTGGAAACCGCCGGCCATGAAGGGATTGTCGTCGGGCGCGTTGCAGAAGGCCACGAATTTCACGCAGCCGTAGCTGTCGATGTCACGGGTCTCGTACGCGATGTCCTTGACGACGTGACCCAGCAGTTCGACCGCGTCCATGTCGATGCCGGTTTTGGTGGAGCCCACGTTGACCGACGAGCACACGATGTTCGTGTCGGCCAGCGCCCGGGGCAGGGAACGGATCAGGAGTTCATCGGCCTTCGTCATCGATTTGGAGACCAACGCGCTGTAACCGCCGATCAGGTCGACTCCGACTTCGGCGGCCGCCTTGTCGAGCGCGTGGGCGATGGCGACGAAATCCTCGGTGGTCTTGCATACGCTGGCTCCGACGAGCGAGATCGGCGTGACGGTGATGCGTTTGTTGACGATCGGGATGCCATAGTCGCGTTCGATGGCCTTGCCCGTCGCCACGAGATCCTTGGCCGTGGCGGTGATCTTGCGGTAGATGCGCTCACAGGTGGCATTCACGTCGTCGGCCACGCAGTCGAGCAACGAGATGCCCATGGTGATGGTGCGTACGTCGAGTTTCTCCTGCTCGATCATCTGGTTGGTCTCGTGGACCTCCATGATATTCAACATTGCCGTGTCTCCCCCGCTCCCATGGATTTGCGATTTCCAGTGCATCCATACTCTGGATGCCGATACCCGATTGTGTGACTTTCTAGGTTCTGGCCTAAGACCCGATCGAGGCTCCGATCGAGGTCCGGCCTAAGTTCCGATCCAGCCCCTGACCAGACGTCCGGTTCCCGGCCTGCTCGGCACCCGTCTCAACGCCAGCCGCCTCGAGCCTCTGACCACGCGGGCTCAGACGCGATGCATCTTCGTGAAGATCTCCTCGCGCTGGCAACGAATGTGCACTCCGATCTGTTCGCCGAGCTCGTCGAGATCGGCGACCATGTCCCCGAACTCACGGTCGGCATCCGTATAATCCACGATCATCATCATGTTGAAGAACCCGTCGATGATGGTCTGCGAGATATCGAGCACATTGACACGATGACCGGACAGATACGTGCACACGCGGGCGATGATGCCCACCGTATCCTGGCCGACGACGGTGATGATGGCCTTGTTCATGAGGCTCCTTCGGTATGCGTAACCGTGCGATCCACCCAACGACGTCCAACGGCCTTCCGAAGGCATCCGAACGTGATATCGAACGATATCGACACCGTCGAGCACCATCGGGCACCGGCGATATCGGCGATATCGCAAAGTGACACCGCCGGTGAACCGTGTCGGGTATGAATCGTCTCTCAGTATAAAGAGGGCACCGGTCAAGCTCAGGCCGGCGCCCTCGTGTATCTGCGTTTCACGACAAGCCATGCATCGCAGACGACATGCACCTCATGAGATGCCGCCCACCCCACGCAACCATCCATCATGCATGTTTCAGGAGCGCAGCAGCACCTCTTCGAATGCGGAGACGATGCTCTGCGGCAAACGGTCATGGTGCTCCCCATGATCGTCGCGCGAACCGTAATCCAGTGTCCCCAGCGTCTGCAACGCACGCAGGCCCTTCGACCGCAACGCATTGAACGCGCTTTCTTTGAGCGGGTACGCGATCTGCGCGTCCTTGCACAGGGCGAAGACGTCATGTTCCACCGGGTTCTGCGCGATGGTCAGGCCTTCGGGGAACGTGACAACCACGTCTTCGGCCGTGGACGTGGCCGGCACCGTCACGTTCAGGCTCATGGTTTCAGTATCGTACGTGGTCTCGCAGGCAACGCCGTTCACCATGGCCCGCGTATCATTCACGCCACGCACGGTAACGACCCAAGAGCGTCGGGCCGGAACGATATCGGTCGCATCCGCCGCAGTTCCGGTTCCGACTTCGGTTCCGGCAGCACCATCGACAACGGCGGCCGCCGCGATCCGCAGGCTGGCCTGCCCCCAGTCGAATGTGATCGCGGTATCGGCCGCGTGCATGCCGGCGAGATCGCCACCATCTCGATAACGTCCATCATCCTCACGCAGCGTGAACGCGCCGTCGGCCCCCGGGAACACCAACACCCGCATGGCCGCGGGATTGCTGACGTCGTTGTGCCGATCATCGCTCTGCATGGGTACGATGCCACCCGACTTGGCGAAAACGGGGAAACCGTCGATGGTCCGCCAGGCGTTGAACTGCATACCCGATTCGTCCGACGCGAGATACTGTCGACCCGTGAAGAAGTCGAACCACTGGCCTTGCGGCAGCCACACCTTGGCCTTGGCCCGTAACGTCGCCTTGTCCATCGGCTCGGTGATCGGGGCGGCGATAAGCTCGGTGCCGAAATAGTATTCGTTGCGCACGCCGTAGGCTTCGCCGGTCTCCGGATGCTTCCAATACATAGGCTCGACGAGTTCCAGACCTTCGCTGGCGTTGCGCCAGTTCATGGTGTAGAGATATGGCACCAACGCCTGGCGCAGACGCAGCATCCTCGTCATCGCCGAACGAACCGGCTCGTGGAAATTCCACGGCTCCTTGCCATTGAACGGCGAATTGCTGGAGTGCAGCCGGTTGATGGGGCTGAATGTGCCGAGCTGATACCACCGGGCCTCAAGCTCCTCGTCGCGGAAGCCCTCCATGTGCCCGCCGATGTCATGGCTCCACCAGCCGTAGCCGATATTCGAAGCCGTGGCGGTGAAATACGGTTGGAACCGCAGCGAATCCCAACTGACCACCGTGTCGCCGGAGAAGCCGATCGGGTAACGGTGCGAGCCGGGGCCGGCATACCGCGAGAACGTCAGCGGCCAACGGCCTTCACGTGCGGAATCAAGATAGTGCAGGTGATTGAGCATCCAGAGCGGATCAAGACCGACCTGTTTGGTGACACCGCCCTGCTGCCAATCGATCCACCAGAAATCGACGCCCTCGCGTTCCAGATCATGATGCATATCGAAATACGCGTCGACGAACTTCGGATCGGTCAGGTCGAATTCGATGGCCTCGCCCTTGACCGGATCCACGCCCATGGTCTTGGCCATCTTGGCATAGGCGTCTTCGAAGGCTCGTACGCCGTCTTTGGGATGAACGTTCAACGTAGTGTGCAGACCGCGCTCGTGCAGACCACGTAGGAAGCCCTCTGGATCGGGGAACAGTTCCTTATTCCAGGTGTATCCGGTCCAGCCATTGCCATATTTGTCGCGGTCCACGTCGGTGATGTGCCAGTCCATGTCGATAACCGACGTGGTGAACGGCACGCCTTCCTCGGCGAAACGGTCCATAAGCCGCACATACTCGTCCGCCGAATACCGGTAGTAGCGACTCCACCAATTGCCCATCGCGAATCGCGGCAGCAGCGGCGTCGGGCCGGTGAGACGATAGAAATCCTGTACCGCCCGCGAATACCGGTGGCCATATCCGAAGAAGTAGAGGTCCTTGCCCCGGTTAGGCCGCGAGGCGACGACGACTCCCCCTAGGCTGCGCATTCCAGCGGGGCACAGCGGGTCATCCGGAGCGATCAGGATATTCGATGTCGAGTCGTCGATGATGGACCAGCCGTCAGGGGAATTCAAGCCGACCTCGATGTCCCTCGAACCGTTGACCCCGTCCAGCGTACGGGCGGTGCCGAGCAGGTTGGCATGCTGGTCATCACCATAATGCCACGTACTGCAGAACCCGTCCATGTTCTTGGTCTCGATCTGCAATCCCTCTTTGGTGAACGGCTTCTTGTCGTAAGTCAGCCGAATCGTCGGGGTGTCGATGATCAGTCGACCATCTTGCTCGAAACGACGCATATGGATGTCTTCGGGCGCTTCGAAATCACGATCGATAACCATCTGCGTGCAATGGTCCTCGAACACACCCGAATCTGACCATTCGACACGAATCAGCGAATCCGTAAGCAAGGCGATGCGCCAATGGTCACCTTGCGTTACGAATTCGTCTCGCATGGTCGGATGCGCCCCGTGGGGAAAACCTTTGCGCGGATTATGAGGGGTGGCGGCAGACATCGTTGGAATCGTCGTTGAGTCAGTCATGAGTTATAAGTGTGCTTTCATAAGTGGACAA
>CALNAE010000324.1 GCA_937874315.1 uncultured Bifidobacterium sp.
CCGATGCCAATGGCCTGTCTGCCACGGGCAAGCTTGAGGTGACCATCAACGTGCCGCCCACGACGGGTGACGCGTCGAAGACGATTAATCCGAATGAGACCGCCACGCTGACGCCGAAGACGACTCCTGGCAACGGTGCGATCAAGACGGTTACCTTCGCTGATGGTTCGGCCACGAAGACGGTTCCCGGTGAGGGCACGTGGACGATTACGCTGGCCGATGGCCAGCCCAAAGCGACCTTCACGCCCGGCAAGGATTACACCGGCAAGGTCACTCCACAGTCGTACACGGTGACCGATGCCAATGGCCTGTCTGCCACGGGCAAGCTTGAGGTGACCATCAACGTGCCTGCCGTCACTGTCGGGCCCAGCACTCCTTCAACGTCGTCCTCGTCTGACGGCGCGGTGTCGGTGCCTGCCGGAAAGTCCTTGGCTCATACCGGTGCCGCGGTGGCATCGGTGCTGGTTGTGGCGGGTCTGCTCGCCGTGCTGGGCTTCGCGATACTGCGAATCAGGAAAAACTCCAAGAACTGAACTCACTGCAAGGTCGTTGAATCATCATCGACGACCTTTCGGTGAATGCAGTATCGGCGGGTAGTGCGCGGCGGGAGGCCGCGGTGCGCACTACCCGCCGTCGTATATGCGGGCAAGGCGAATTTCCGCTCTGATGTACAAGAACCTGGTCCGAGTCCCTGGGCAGCCAGGCGCGGATCGTCTGCCCGTCGATCACGAGACGTTCACGCGGCACGGTGAGCTGTTTCGTCCTTTTGGTGCCTGGTACCCATATGCTCACGGTCTTCGAATCCTGTTTGGCGATCATGCTCCTGTTGAAGCTGATGCACTCCAGACTCTCCTGACCGATCTTGACCATGATGTTCATTTCGTCGTAGGCTTCGCCGAGTTTGCCGTCACGGAACTTCATCCCGGTTCCCGCGTCCTCGAAGGTCAGGTACTTGCCACGAACATGCGTGAACACACCCACGGAACGCAACACCCGTTTCAACTGGTCGAACGACTCCACCCTGCCCACACTCCGGTCGATGCGAAGGCGAATCGACTCCTTGACGCTCTCCCCCTTCAACTGCGTGTACAGGTCCGGCCGACTCTTCCCATACCGTTTCACCTTCGGCTCTTTCAACACATGCAACCCGGCATCCTTGCATAGGCGGTCACTGACGGTGCGTATCTTGTGCAGCGTGCCCTTCTGCATGCGCATGCGTTTATCCTGGGAGATCAGGATCGGGGAGAGCATGATGTGATTGTGGATGTGATGCCGGTCGATATGCGTGGCGATCACATAATACTGGTCACCATCCGTCAACTCGGTCATCAACCGTACCCCGATCTGATGTGCCTGCTCAGGGGTGACGTCATCGTCCGGGTCGAACGACTGGATGATATGGTGAGCCAACACGCTGTCCCCGCGTCCGTTCCTTCCGGTACCCACATCCTGCTGCTGCTCCATGAACCGTTGCGCGTATCGCAACGGATCCTTACCCTCACCGTCGAGGTTCGTGCTCACCAACTCCATGCCCCGGGTCTTCTCAGGATTGCAGATATACGCCATAGCCTTCGACAGCGTCTGCTTCACCTGCCCGACCTTCACCACAGCCATCAGCACTCATCCCGCTTCATCAACTGCCAACACTCATGCAACTGTTCCTGCACCTGGCTCAGCAACCGTCGCG
Organism: uncultured Bifidobacterium sp.; assembly: GCA_937874315.1. Taxonomy (GTDB): domain Bacteria; phylum Actinomycetota; class Actinomycetes; order Actinomycetales; family Bifidobacteriaceae; genus Bifidobacterium. The sequence goes on from CALNAE010000324.1 coordinate 1,688, forward strand.
TCTCTTCAACCTCGGCCAAGGTCGCGTAATCCTGCGCGTTCACCCTCGCCGCGATCTGATTCACGTTCACACCCAGCTTGTTGATCTCCCGCGTCACCCTCTTCGGATCAAACGGCAACACCACCCGTACAATCCTCTTGCCCAACACGGAACGCGCGGCAAACTCATTCCACGTCATCGGACGATACCCACGAACCTCAGTGAGCATCGCCTCCACCCGATCCCACTCATCAGGCGTGAACGTCACAATCTTCTGTATGCTCTTCTTACGCCGTCCTGACCAGCTCATATCTCTCCTATCGGGTTCGGGTGCCCCGCAATCCGGCGAAGCCGGAATGAGCATATGTATATACACATGCTATGCTTGCTACCCATCTTAGCTGAGGCTGCTCCCACGTGGTTTCACCACGGTTTTCCACTCAATGATGGAGCGTTCAAGTCTGTCCTCGACACTGGAACGCAAGGCATTCACGATGGAATACGCACGCCCATCGCCTCCATGGACGCGACAGCCAATAGGGAAAACGAAAGATCCCAAGCAACACTGTGCCCCTTTGCACGAATAAGATACAGCTTCAAATAATATTGAAGTGAGTACGCCTCGCCTGGCACCAGAATGGAATTGTTGCCCGCTTTTCCAGACAGGAAAATACAGGTAACTGCGAAGTCAAATCCGAGAACGTTCCCGTCTCCCCCAGAGAGCAACGGCACGGCGCAACCATGGGAAGGACACAATTCCCAGTACCCAACCACACGATGGAACAATCCGATCCACGCCTGCTCGAACCGATCAATGGAGATTCTCACTCCGAAACCACAAGAGAAAAGCTAATCGAATCCACCATTCAGGATACCTGAAATACTGTGAAAGAAGCCGAGCAGCGTATTCGATACACATACAACTAGCATTTGCTGGTCACTGTTGTTCCCATGATCTTTATCGGCAAAGGTCTGCCCCCTGTCATCCCATAATGGCCAAAGAAAACCAATGAAGAGCGAGGTGAAACCGACAAGATGCGCTATCTCCCGCACGCCCATTCCCGGACCGGATATAGGCAGATTGGAATCCTGATCGCATACTTGAACCTTGAGAAGACGGTGCGCCCAGGACTATCCATTGCGCGTAGACCATGCGGAAATGACGCACGCAACGACTACAGAAGCACCAGCGATCCAGGATTCAGCAAAACCGCCTGGTGAAGACCTTTCAAATAAAACGCTCCCCACCAATTGCGATAGCAACGACGCAGGCAATACTATGCGGAGCAGGTACGACGTCACTCTGCGCCACCATAGAGCTGACATTATTGCTCTCCCCTCAATAACACTCTCCTGCTTTTACTATTAACCGGCACAAGAAATTTCTGTAGTGCAAGCGTATTCCTACATTGCCTATGATGATGCTCCCTCGACTACCGCTGTCAGTTCCGTCAGAGATCTCACCAGCTAAATCAGACATTCTCCCAGACTTGTCGTATGGATACTCGTGAACGGAAGCACCATTCATACACCCAGGCTGTCAAAATCGTGTCCTATTTCGAAGCGACAATGGGCAGAGAATGACAGACTCGGGAAACGATTGAGCGGATGGGATGTGGGGCAGCGTCATGCTGCTGTGAAATTATCCAACGATCTTTCTATAGATGAATTGTTCTCCACGTCTTCCGACGTACGTGTTCGCTTGCTTCTCGAATCCTGCATTTTCGTATAGTTTTTGTGCGTGAACATTCCGCCGGTTGACACCGAGGACTATTTCAATCACGTTCGGGAACTTGTTCCTTACGTATTCAGGCAATAGGGTTAGCGCCCTCAATGCATACCCTTTTCGCACGTATCTATCATCTGTGGGAAAGCTTCTGAGGAGTATGCTCTGTGGATTATCCGTGTATCGGAATTTGTCCTTTTCATAATCCAGTACGAAAAATGTGGGAACGACATCTTCACTGATCACAGCAAGGCATGGGTGATAATCCATATTGGTCTTTGACAGCCTGATTGCATTTTCGGGTAGTCCGGTGAACGTCGCATCTTGTAGCCCGTAGTCTCTGATCTGCTTGTTGAATCTTTGGCTGTATTCGATGATCGTCACAGCTGATTTTCTCCCTCTCTCCTTCTCTGCGGAGCGGAGTTATCCACAGTCACGAGCGAATTCAAAAATTCTGTTTCCTAAGTATAGGTATATAGGTATATAGGGGACCCCTCCTAAACCCTACTGAGAGTAGGAGATGAAGCCTCTTTGCGTCCCTAAAGCCCCTCAAAACGTCCCTAAAGCCCCTCAAAACGTCCCTAAAGCCCCTCAAACGACCCTAAAGTACACACATAAAATCCCTAAAGTACACATGCTCATGCTAGAATTTGTCCTTAAAGTACACGGTCAAATAAATATGAGAAATCCCCGCACTGTTAGCTCAGCCGGGGATGTGACCAATCACTGAAGAGGAGTGATTAGCAATGAATCATTCTACCGACATTGAGATACCGGATGACCCGTGGATGTCTCACGCATTCATCTCCAAGCTCATGACACAGGTATCCCTCCCCTATCGAAAACCAAAGACAAATGAGATTATTCGTAAAAATGGAATCCTAGAAGTGAAATTTACTGGCGGAGCAGACTGTCTGCCTTATGGTAAGTACCCACGCCTATTTGAAATGTGGGCATGCACGATGATTAAAACAGGTGACTCTTGCTTTAATCCTGCAACGAATACATTGAATCTTGGAACCACATTTCGCGAATTTTTACGGTTGATAAATATTGAGATAGGTGGTCGACAGTTGAAAACAATTAAACCGCAGTTGGAGAGATTGTTTAAATGTGCGTACTTCATCAGCAATAATACCGATGGACGTTCCAATGGAGTTAATTTTGTCGTTGCAGACCAGTATCAGATTGATTGGTTGAGCAAAGAGTCGCAGGAGCATGCTTTGTTTGAGAACACGGTGCAGCTGAATCAGAAGTATGTGGATTATTTGCGTGATACTCCGGTTCCAGTGGATCTGTCCATTATTGCTAGGTTGAATTCTCCCATGAGCCTGGACGTGTATTGGTGGCTCACACGTCGCTACAGTTATCTGCGTGAGCGTCAGAGCATGACCTGGAATCAACTGTATGACCAATTCGGTAGTGATGCATCAATTCGAAAATTTAAGGAGAATTTTAAAAAGGCTGTTTCTGATGTGCGAGTGGTGTATCCGCAGGCGAACATCACGTGTGGCAGACAGTATGTGATGATCTACCCCTCGGACACTTCCGTAGCCACTACGGCGCAGGTCAGGGAGGTTGAGTCGAGGTCCAGGCAGATTCGTGAGCGTGCGGATAGGGATGCCACGCTGGCGCGTCAGGCTGGGCGTGAGGTGAGTGAGGGTACCATCGGTGCGGTGCTTGAACGCTTGGATTATGGGGAGGATTATGTTCCTGCTCGACGTCATGTGGTGCATGGTCTCGCTTCAGGGCATACAGGTGACCAGGTCGTTGCAGCGTGGGAGAGGGGCGAGAGACTCTAGCCATCGTCTGCCGTTTATGCGATGTCGTATCCATGCGCGGTGTAGGCCCCATTCAAGGAGC
>CALNAE010000325.1 GCA_937874315.1 uncultured Bifidobacterium sp.
ACCGGCTTGCCGTTCTCGGTAGCACCAGATGAGCCGCTGCCGCAACCAGCCAAGGCCAGCGCCGAGGCTAACGCCAAGGCACCTACCTTCCAAGCCACATTCCTATTCATCATGTGAAATCTCCTCTTTGATCTTCCTTGCAACGTCATAGTCACCAGGAACCGATCCATCTCTTTTCGGCATTTAGAAGTGTACCGCACAAGAAATCGTTTCGCAAATTTGCAGGTATGTTCCAGAATCGTCCCGGTTCGTGCATACAATCCGAAGTGCCGGGGAGTACAGCGGTGAACTTTTATATAAGGCGGAACAGGACATAATGGTTACGAAACTTGCGGATATCGCTCAGAAGGCAGGAGTGAGTCAGGCGACCATCTCCCGCGTCATCAACGGCAAGCCCGGCGTGTCGCAGGACACGCGGAAAACGGTTCTTGACACCTTATCTTCCATGGGCATGTCCAAGGAGGGTCTGCAGCGCAATGAAACACGACTGGTCGCCCTGATCACGCCGGATCTTTCCAACCCAATTTTCCCCGAGTTCATCACCGAGTTCGTCACCCTTCTGGCGCAGCACGAGCTGCTTACCGTCGTGTGCACTTATACGCCGTCCGGCGCCTCGGAATCCGGCTTTCTTACCATGCTGCAGAATCAACCCATCGGCGCCGCCATTTTCCTCGCCGGCATTTACGACACGCGTAATACCAATCTGTCGATCTACCGCTCACTCGCGGAGCGCAACGTCCCCTGCGCGTTTCTCAACGGCGGAGCGCGGGACATGAACGGCCTGTACGCCAGCACCGACGATCAAGCCGCCATGACCATGGCGTTGCGGCATCTCACCGATCTCGGCCACACCAAAATCGGTCTGCTGCTTGGCGACAGAAATCACTACCCCACCGTCAGCAAATACGAAGCGGCAACACGATTCTTCGCCGATCAGGGACTCATGCATGAGAAGGACCTGACCGCTTGGACGACCTACGGCATGGATTCGGGGCGAATGGCCGCCCGTAAACTTCTGGAGAACGGCGCTACGGCCATCGCCTGCGCCAGCGATCAACTCGCGCTCGGCGCCATCCGAGCCGCACGATCCATGAACCTCTCAGTCCCCGAGGACATCTCGGTGACCGGATACGATGATTCGCCCGAGATGAGCACGATTTCCCCATCCCTGACCACCGTGCGCCAGCCGGTCGGCAAGATCAGTCAGGCCGTGGTCAACGGCATCCTAGCGATGATGAACAACCGTCAGCTCGCCGAACGCGGCGACACGCTCTATTTCGAGCCGGAACTCATCGTGCGTGAATCGACAGGGCGCTGCAGGCCCCGTAAATAACCGATTCTCGGCGGTCTCTGGCAACATACCACCTTCCCTTCGCCAGCCGCTTCGACCGGTCCCCCACATCTTGAAGCGGTCCCCCAATCTCCAGCAGAGCTCACCGCATCATCGGCATCACCCGGCATCGTTTGGCCTCAGTGCGCACGTGCACGACACGCCAAGACCGAGGCAATGGAATCTGCCCTCAATATCCTACGAGCCGTCTCTTATGGCGTTTCATCCTTGCTTGCAGATGGCAATATTGCAAAACTCCCCAGAAAATTTGCAGATTTCTTTCGTTCAGATACACTTTAGATGATTCGAAGCTCACATTGTTCTTGTCCGAATCAAGTTCACATCAACGACGATACGGAGGTATTTCATATGCAATCGCAGCATATGGTCACGTCTCACCATCGTGGGGCCACCAGCCATGTTCCACGGCGAACGACACGACCGCGATATCTGGCGCGACTACGGACTCAACTAGTGGCAGGAGGCATCGCGGCATCGATGCTACTTGCCCCCGTAGGGACCGCCTTCGCGAATTCGACGACCACGACCGGAGTCAACGCCATGCAAGAACAGTCGACGGCGACGGCGAATGTGGCGAACACACCGACCTTGCGCACCTGGTGGCACGACAATGCCGAAAGGAACGGCTCAACCTCCGTGGAGGATGCGACGGTACGCGAATCGCCGTACTATTCGACGAAGGTGGCTTCGTCAAGCGATTCCAATACGTCCTACGACTCCTTCACCTATATCAGCGTGCCGCGCAGCGGGAACGGGAAAATCGGCTATACCGAGCAGGACGGGGCCGAGTTCGCGTCGCAGGCCGGCATGACCATGTCCTGGTCAAGCTTCGAGTATTCGGCTGCCGCCCAGGTCGATGTGAGCCTCGACACCGGTCAGACCGTCACATCAGCCGACCAGGTGACCATTCGACCGACCAGCGACAACTTCAAGAAGAAACTGGTCAACAATCACACCGTGCGCATCACCGTGCCGTACAACGAGTCGGGGTATCGTTTCTCCGTCGAATTCGACCCCCAGCAGACGACCGTATATAACGACAACTCGGGGGTTTCGGGCCAACTCACCACCAGCGATGCGAATGGTGCCAGCGAGGTGGAGACAGAGCCCCGGAACTCCATGCTGATCTTCGCCCAACCGATGCTCAGCACGGCGCAGACCGCACAGCAGGTCCCGAATACGACGGCGAGCAACGTATACAGCCCGGCGCAAGGGGAACTCACCCAAAGCGAGCTCGATAATCTGCCCAGCACCGTCGATACGCTGTACTTCGCGCCCGGCACCTATTACATGGGCAGCAAGTACCGCGCACAACTCGCCAACGTTCGCTGGGTCTATCTGGCGCCGGGCGCCTACGTCAAGGGTGCGTTCAAATTCCTGTCGACCTCGCAGACCGACTTCAGGGTCACCGGTTACGGCGTGCTGTCCGGCGAACAGTATGTCTACGAAGCCGACACCAGCAACGGTTACAACCATTTGGCCCCGGACAACAGCGAATGCTGGAGCTCATGCGTCAAGATGCTGCAATTCCAATCCCCGCAATCCGGCCCCGCTCAGGCGCTGCTGCTCAGCGGCGTCACGGTAGCCAACCCGCCGTATCACACCTTCGTCATGTACGGCAACGAAAACGGCGACTTCAAGATGACCGTCAACAACTACCAGCAGGTCGGCGGCTGGTACTGGCAGACCGATGGCCTGGAGCTGTACAAAGGCAGCACCATGACCAATTCCTTCCTGCACTCCAACGACGACGTCGTCAAGCTGTATCACTCCGACGTCACCGTGAACAACAACGTGATCTGGAAGAACGAGAACGGCCCGGTATTCCAATGGGGCTGGTCGCCACGGACCATCTCGAACGTCCATGTGAGCAACACGGACATCATTCATAACCGCATGTATTGGAAGGATACCAAGACCAACACCTGCGTGATCAACTCCGCGTCGTCGTATCTGGACGGTTCCTCGACCTCCACGGGAGACACCACGCAGACCATCGACGGACTGACGATCTCGAACACCAACGTCGAAGGCCTGGTCAACTGCGCGATCCGGATTTATGCCATGCAGAACACCAAGAACGTCACCATCGACGGGCTCCACATCGGCGGGTGGAACAAGGTCGATCCGGCCGGCCAGGCGAACCTGTTCAAGGCCTTCACCGACAGCACTGGCAAGCCCGTCACCATTGGCAATCAGACAACCGACCACGCGGGACTGCTGCTGCACAATTACACCGTCGGCGGACAGACGATTCTCAAGGCCGGAGACAACTGGGCATCCGATGAACTCGGACGGCTCGATTTCGACGCAAATCTCTGGGATAACTGGGACGCAACCGGCGACAACGAACCGACTGGCACCGCTCCGACGCTGGCAGTGACCGGTCTGAACGACCAACAGACCGTCGCCTCCCGTACCGTGGATCTCAGCGGTACGACGAACGCCGAAACGCTTGCCGTCACGGTGAACGGCGTCGACGTGCCCACTTCGGTGAAGAACGGAGCGTTCAAAACCGCGCTCAATCTCACCGAGGTCTCGAACAGCATCCGCGTCGTGGCCACCGGTTCCGACGGAGTGATGACCGTCAAGCGCTACACCGTCTATGCCTACGGCACCCAAATCGGATCGCTGACGGACCCCACAGGGGACGACAACGGCCCGGGCAGCTACAAATATCCCAGCGACGGCACCTTCAGCAAAGGCAGTTTCGATCTGAAGACCTTCACCGTCTTCAAGGACGGAAATACCGTGCGCTTCGTGACCACGGTGGCCGGCACGATCAACAACGCCTGGGGCGGCAATGGCATGAGCGCGCAACGCCTGAACATTTATCTCAAAGATCCGCAGGCGGGCGCCAACACGAAGAGCAGATTGCGCTCCGCGGGCACGATCACCCCACTCATGCCCGGCACCAACATGTTCGTCGACAGCCCTTGGGCCAAGGCGATTGTCGTGGACGGCCGATCCTACGACGGGGGGTACAACAGCGGCGTTTACGATCCCGGATCCGGCGCCACCGACGCGCAGCCTCTGACGCTGAACGTACTCAACGGCAACACCATCGTGGCCTCGGTCCCCGCAAACGAATTGAGCGGCATCGATCTGACGAAGGCCGGCTACGAGGTTTCGATGTACAGTTCCTCCGAAAACGGTGAGGGCGTGGGCAACGTCCGCCCGGTATATCAAGGTGATTGCCCGACCGGAACCGCCACGAAGGATTGCCCGGTGACCATGGCCTACCGTTTCGTGGGAGGTCTTGGGGAACAAACCAGCACCACCCCCTATGACAGCGTGACCACGGATAGCAACGCCATCGACATCTTCTCCGACGCACAGAGCCAGGCCTCGCTTATGGATCTCAAGAACAAAGCAGTGGTGGCGCCGTTCCTGACCCTGGATCCGGTTAAAACCGATAGCGGTACCACCGACGCCGGAAATGGGAACGGGAACGATGGGAATGGAAACG
>CALNAE010000326.1 GCA_937874315.1 uncultured Bifidobacterium sp.
GCCAAGGCCAAACTGGTGAATGCCCTGCTCTCCGACCAGTAGATCGCGCGATCCCATTGCCCATGTGCACGCGTCATACCCATCGTCTGAGCTATCGTTGATGGCTATGACGACAATGAAGCAGATTGCAAAAGAAACCGGGGTGTCGGTTTCCACGGTTTCTTTGGTGCTCAATGGCCGCGACGTCGGACGTATACGGCCACAGATCGCTTCACTCGTACGCGGCACGGCCAAACGACTCGGGTACCGCCCCAATCCACTGGCCAGCTCGCTGCGTACCAGTCGTACGCGCATCATCGGCTTCATCAGCGAGGAAATCGCCACAACGCCGTTTGCCGGAGGCATCATCCTAGGAGCGCAGGACGCCGCCAGCATGCACGACTATGTCATGCTCACCGTCAATACCGATGGATTGTCGAACGAAACCGACGAGATCGCGGCATTACAGCGTTACGGCGTTGATGGCTTTATCTACGCCAAGATGTGGAACCGCATGACCGAAGTACCTGCTGGACTTCAGGATTATCCCACGGTTCTGGTCGACGCACAGGACCTTCATGGAACGGTGCCAAGCATCACGCCTAATGAGTTTCGCATTGGCCATGACGCCACGACACGATTGATTGATGCAGGATGCACGCGCATCGCGTATGTCGGAACCGACAATGTGACGATGCCGGCTCAGATCGGCAGACGCGCCGGATATCTCCAAGCCATCAAAGATGCCAACATCACGGCGCATGATGATCTGGACATCGCCGTGGGCAACAATCAGTCCGCATTGGATAAGGTCTTCGCGTTGATCTCAACGCAACACCCGGACGGCGTATTCTGTTTCAACGACGCGAGAACATGGCACGTGTACGAATCAGCTGCGCGACTGGGGTTGTCCATCGGCAAGGACATTCGCGTTGTCGGGGTGGACAATCACCGTCTGGTCGCCGAAACCCTCGCACCTCAGTTGACGACCATCGAATTGCCGCATTATGAAATGGGCTACTGGGGTGTCTGCAAGCTGCTGTCCCTTATCGATCCTCATACCAAGCCGCTTATTCAACCACAGGACAGGGCCACATTGCCGCCACTGAACGGTCCGGTTCAGTCGATGATCCACTGCCGCCTCATCGAGAAGGACTCGGTCCGTGCACGTTCCTAGCACATCGTCACATCAGCCGTTTCATGACTCACCGACCTCGCCGGTCTTTGTGCCATTACTATAACGGTCTCGATAATCATGAACAGACGGCGCTGTCACTCGTCATCGTCAAGACCTTGTCAATCGTTTGACGTCAAACGATTGACATGCTACGATTCCAAGTGAACGCCCGTCAGCGTCGAAGTTCGATGAGCGCTCGGCTGTAGCAACGGCATCGCCACGCGACATGCCGCTGACCATTGGTCAATCTGCCGAACGGCGTATCCAACGTTGGATACAACCACAATCACGGCACCGAGAGAAAGGACGAGCATGTCCATTCCAAAGCATCGCGCGATCGTAAGAATCATCGCCGCCGCGATCGCCGTCACAGTCGCCGTGGGAACAGCCGGCTGCGGCGAGACCCAGCGTGAAGCGGCGAAGTCACACACCGGGGCCATAACGCTGTGGACGCATTCCGCAGGATCGGAAAACGAAATGAAAGCGGTGCAGACGATCGTCCGCGCATATAACGCCTCCCCCGACAAAAAAGCGACGGTGACGATCCAGGCGTTCCCGCAAAGCTCATATAACGACTCAGTCATCTCAGCGTCATCAGCAGGCAACCTACCCTGTCTGGTCGATGTGGATCAGCCGAACACCCCGTATTGGGCATGGGCCAATATCCTCGAGCCCCTGACCGACACCGTGCTCCTCACACGCGCGAAGTCTTTGATCCCCTCCGCAAAAGGGACGTGGAAGAACAAGATATACACCGTGGGATACTTTGACGCCACGACCGCGTTGTTCGCGCGTCGATCGGTACTCAGCAAACTCGGTATCAGAATCGCAACCGTGGATCATCCATGGAACGAGCAGGAAATGAACAGCGCATTGGCCAAACTCAAGTCCACAGGGCAATGGAGCCATCCCTTCGAAATAGGAACGGCCGATAACCAAAGTGAATGGTATGCCTATGCCTTTGCCCCCATTCTCCAATCCTTCGGCGGAGATCTCGTCAACCGTTCCACCTATCTCACAGCGGATGGCAAGCTTAACGGAACCGCCGCACTTCGTTTCGCCAACTGGATGCGCGCTCTGGTCACCAAAGGATATATCAGTTCACGTGGCGGCAGCGATACCGCGCTCGACTTCGTCAATAACAAGTCAGGTCTGTTATACGGCGGCATCTGGTCAATGAGCACCTTCCAGCAGTACGCCAAGGACTACAACGACATCGTCGCCATGCCGATGACCGATTTCGGCAACGGCTCCGTAGCGGGGGGCGGCTCGTGGACCGTGGGAATGACCACCACCTGCACCAACAAGGCGGCGGCCCAAGATTACATGCGTTTTTCATTGCAGGACAAATATGTGGAGATCATGGCGAAAGCCGGCATGAACATCCCCGCGACGAAAACCGCCCAGCAAGCCGTACCACAATTCGCCAAAGGCGGCGACATGCAGGTGTTCACGCAGATTTCTAGTCGTTACGCGAAAATGCGCCCGGAGACTCCCGCATATAACTTTATCTCCACTGAATTCCGTAAGACAATCGGCGACATCATGAATGGAGCCGATACCAAGACATGGCTAAACAAAGCCGTCAACCATATCGACGCCAACATCAAGGGCGCCGATGGATACAACAAGAACTGAGAGGCATTCCGATGAGTAATGCAAGAAGTATTGCCACCACGGATTCACGCGACGACGGCGCCGCCCGTCCCTCGCATGCGAATGCGGAACGACGGTATGAAAACCGCGCCGGCTGGGCCATGCTCGCACCGGCCTGCATTCTTCTGTTGTTGTTCATAGGCATCCCGGTGCTCCTCGCTTTCGGCCTGGCCTTCACCAATGCCAGAACGATCAGTCCAAATCCCGCGCGTTTCATCGGATTCGACAATTTCACGCGCATGTTCTCGGATCCAACGTTCTGGTACGCCTTGCGCAATGTCGCGGTATTCGCCGTCGTCGTCGTTCCCGTCCAGGCGGGGCTCGGTCTTCTGCTGGCGGTGCTTATCAACAAGCAGGTGCGCAGTTCGGTGTTCTTCCGGACCGTCTATTTCCTGCCGGTGGTGACCTCCATGGTGGTGGTGTCACTGCTTTGGATGTTCATCTACCAAAACGACGGCATGCTCAACCAGGTGTTGGCCAAGCTCACTTTCGGGCACTGGCAATCGGTCGACTGGCTCAATGATCCACGTACCGCAATGGGCGCCATCATTGTCATGTCCATCTGGCAGGCGGTAGGCCAGCATATGCTCATCTGGCTTTCCGGCCTTCAGACCATTCCCGGCGAGCTCTACGAGGCGGCTCAAATAGATGGTTGTTCACCATGGCAGCAGTTCGCAAGCGTCACGTGGCCAGGGTTGCGATCCACAAGGAATATGATCCTCATCACCATTACCATAGCGGCGATGAGCCTGTTCACCCAGATCAATGTCATGACCCAGGGTGGCCCGCGGGACGCCACCACCACCGTCGTATTCGAAGCAGTGCGTTCAGGATTCCAGCAGCAGGAGATGGGATATGCCTCTGCGATCACGCTGGTGTTCTTCCTGATCATCCTGATCATCACCAGCATCCAACGCCGACTTACCCGCGAACGCTAGAGACCAAGACCCGTCATTCAAAAAGGAGCACTCATGTCAAACGCAATATCCACGTCGACCACGCCGACTCAAGATTCCACAGAACATCGCATGACAACGTCGCTACGACGAACCAGAACCAACGGATTGTCGATCGGCGGGTGGCTCGTGCGCATCATCTTTGCCTGCATCTTTGCCTTCCCGCTGATCTTCATGGTTGTCTCGAGCCTGAAACCCGATGATGAGATCATGGCCGATCTTAGCTCCCCCAAGGCCTTTCTACCAATCGGCCGTATCAGTCTGGACAATTATGCGCAGGTCTTTACCCGCGTCCCGGCGTTGACTTTTCTTACGAATTCCATCATCATCACGGTAATCACGGTGGTGTTGGGCGTCATCGTCAATTCAATGGCGGCGTTCGCCATACAACGGCTCGACGTCATGGGCAAAAAGATCATGTTCACTTTCATCCTCGCCACACTGATGGTTCCATTCGAAACCTATGCGATTCCACTGCTGTGGTGGGTCAATCAGCTTCCAAGACCGGCGATCGACCAATTCGGCCTGTATTTCACGAAAGGCTGGATCGATACTCTGGGCGTGCAAATCATCCCCTTTATCGCCAACGCGTTCTCGATTTACCTGTACATCCAATATTTTGAGACCATCCCCAAAGATCTCGACGAAGCCGCTCGAGTGGATGGAGCCGGATGGTTCCGCATCTACTCGCGCATCGTCATGCCCTTGTCGGGACCGGCGACGGCCACCGTCGTGATCCTGAGCTTCCTGCCGATGTGGAATCAATACGTCTGGCCCTTAATGGTGGTGCAATCCGAAAGGCTTCGGCCCGTAATGATCGGCGTGCAGTATTTCCAGCAGATGACCACCTCGTGGGGGCAGATCATGGCGTACAGCTCACTGATCACCGTGCCGATCATCGTCGTGTTCGTGCTGTTCCAAAAGCAGTTCGTCAGTTCCATCGCGGCATCCGGGGTCAAGGGATAACATCGAGACGCCCGACATCACTCGCAACACACCATGAACCACCAAAAGGATTCTCAATGAATAGTCCCTCACCACAGTCCGCAGCA
>CALNAE010000327.1 GCA_937874315.1 uncultured Bifidobacterium sp.
ATAGCATGAACATGACGACAAGGAAGCGTGTCCAAGTTTTCCGCCGCACCCCCCAAATATGCCGACACGGAACTTGGTCTGGTATTCTTGGAACGAGCCTATCGTTTGCTGGCTAACGGCGGCCGGGTTGGCATCGTACTTCCTGAGACGTACTTCTTCTCGGCTTCCTATCGCTGGTTCCGCGCATGGGTAGATGAACGGTTTGATGTACTCGCCGTGATGAATATTCCCATGGAAGCGTTTCAGGGATTCTATCGTGCGAAAACAAACTTTTACGTTATGCGAAAAGGCCCGTGGACGATAAACCTGTACTGCCCCTTCCCTCATGGGCAAAGCTGGGACGCACATGGGTTACCTACGCGCCGACGATCGGCATCAACAAGGACGGCAAAACCTTGTTCAAAATGACCGAAGACGGAACCCGAACCACGAAAATCGACGATAAGGTACTGACTGATGTCGAGCCGCTTCTCGACGGCAAAGAGGAAACGGAGACATCACGTTTTGTACCTACGCCAGCTTCACTGTCACTGACATTCCTCGGGATACCACAGTATTATGACCAGACCAATATTCTCAATTTCGAGCGGTACGTGGGAATGCGCTTCAGCAATTTCTCGATACGCTCCTTGGGTGATCTAGTCGACAATGGTGTCATTACCGTAAAAAATGGCCACGGTAGCCCATCTGCCGACACTCGCAACGGAACCATCCCATATGTGAAAGTTTCCGATCTCAGAGCGGGCATGGTCAACTTCAATCCCACCAACATGGTTCCACCGTGTGTGGCCCAGCGATTCTGGCATGGTGACGAAAGTGGGCTTTCTCCATGGAGCATAGTCACACCATCGCGAGCTTCCAAGAACATCGGAAAACCGTCTATGCTCCTTCCTGGTCAGGAGCAAGCCGTGTTTACTAAAGAGACTCTGATTATGAATACCACGGACAAAGCCAACTTCGACAACTTCTACCTTGGGTGGGCGCTGGATCTTGACGTTGTTCGTCGACAATGGGCGCGTGTCGTGTTTATGCAGACGAACCGAGAGGATTTGGGAGCTCGGTACCGCGAGATACTGATCATAGTCCCAAACACCAGGGAAGATGGAGAGAAAGTCTCTAATCACTACCGTGAGTACTATCGTACCATTGCTCAATCACGGTCTATTTTTATAAAGGCTCGTGCATTGCAAAATCGGTGATATGAAGAGACGACTACTTCGTCTTTCCCCTTCCCTGTCAACTCTGGTTTAACAGAGCCAAACTATTACGGGCCAGTTGCGTGGATATGCGTGCTGACCGCAGCGATCCTTGGCATCCACTGGAGTGAGTCCTAGCCGGCGTTTTTTATGACGTTTGCAACGGGAACACGCTTGCTAACGCAGACTACGATACCTGTCAATGCCTTTGCAAGCTTTCCCGGAGCCACGATGATACCTCCACTCTGGCCGCTTGCCTTCATAACGCGTAACCTATTTGTCGATATGGTTGCAGTGAAACGGGAGAAGATTCCGTCTGAGCAGTAGAGACAGAACCAGTGTGGTTTCAAACAGGGCATGCCGAGGAGAGAACGGCACCGAGTAGACTCGAGGCCAACGCTACTCCGGAAGGGGAAGATCATGCCGCTGCTGCTCGTCTTCGGATTCATCTCGCTCATCGGAACCGTGCTGCTCCTCGCCCTCAGCCTGCTGATCAGCTTCATCACCGCGCCACTGCGCACGCTCGCGCTCGTCATCGAAAAGCTCTGCGGCGTCGTTGCCATCGTCTTCATCATCGTCGGCGTCATCATGTACTTC
>CALNAE010000328.1 GCA_937874315.1 uncultured Bifidobacterium sp.
CGGGTACTCAGGTCGGCGATCGGTCGGATACCCGAACCGGTAGTATTGCCGATAACCCCGCAGGAGGCGAAGAGCATGAAGATTTTGATCGCTGATGACGATCCTCAGTTTCTCAAGGCGTTGCGCATCACGTTGCATTCGCAAGGCTATGGGATCGTCACGGCGAGGGATGGGGTCGAGTGCATGCGCGTGGCCATCGCCGAGCATCCAGACATGCTGATCGTGGATCTGGGTATGCCCAACATGGACGGCATGAAGGTCATCGAGGGCATCCGTGGATGGACCGACGTGCCGATTCTCGTGGTCTCCGGCAGGGTGGACACCCGCGAGAAAGTACGCTCGCTGGATGCCGGCGCCGATGACTATATCACCAAGCCGGTGTCCATCGACGAACTGCTTGCCAGAATCCGTGCGCTGAGCCGACGCATCGGATCGAAGAACGCTGATGACGATGGTGCCGCCGTCGTCCGGTTGGGGGAGGTGATGATCGACCTTGGAGCGCATAGCGTGACGCGTCGGAGCGCAAACCGCGAATCGCGGGTCCGGCTGACTCCCACCGAATGGAAGATCCTGGAGATTCTCGCGCGCAATCACGGCAGATTGGTGACCAGACAGGATATCCTGACACAGATCTGGGGCGGCGAACGTGTGACGGACAGCGGCTATCTTCGACTGTATATTTCTCAGCTGCGCAAGAAACTCGAAACGGATCCCGCCCATCCGAACTTTCTACTCACCGAACCGGGAATGGGATACCGATTGGAGGTGTCTGAGCCGCCACGTGACGGGGGTGCGTGACGGGGCACGTGGAACGAGCGCAGGAGATATCGGACTTTGAGACGCCGGGCTCGTGACGTCTCAGCCGTGGATGCCGAACAACAGGCCGACCAGCCAGGCGAACAGCATGGTGCCCAGGCCCATGAGCACGTTGCGCAGCACCGCCTTGCGACGGTTCGCTCCTCCGAGCTTCGCGGAGACGGCACCGGTGATGAACAACGCCAGGGCGACCGACAACACGATCAGAGAGACGCGAATAGGGAACGTCACCGGAATCAGGGAGAACAGCAGCGGAATGATGCCGCCGGTCAGGAACGACACGAATGAGGAGAATGCCGCGGTCCACGGATTGGTCAGATCGTCGGGATTGATCTGCAGCTCGTCGATGGCGTGGGCCCGCAACGCGTCATGCTGCATCGCCTCCGCGGCGGCGCGGCGAGCCGTGGCGGTCGTCATGCCCTTGGTCTCATAGATCTGCGCGAGCTCATCGAGTTCATCCTCGGGCAGATTCGCCAGTTCCCAACGTTCCTTGGTAAGCAACGCCTGCTCGGTATCGCGCTGTGCGCTGACCGACACATACTCGCCGCCTGCCATGGAGAACGCGCCGGCGGCCAGAGCCGCGACGCCGGCCACCAGCAACGAACGTGGGTTGTTGTCCGCGCCTGCGACGCCGATGATGGTGCCTGCGACCGAGACGATGCCGTCGTTGGCGCCGAGCACGCCGGCCCGCAGCCAGTTAAGCTTGTTTGAGGTGTCCTCGTCGTGGTTCTGCTCGCCGGCATGGGGCGTGACCGCTTTACGTACGGCTTGCGTGGGTTTCAGCCCCATCCAACCACCCTGCTCCTTGGGTGGAATGGTGATGTTGCCGACTGGTTGCACTGGAATTTGACTCTGTTCGTTCATAGCCACCATTCTACGCGGCGGC
>CALNAE010000329.1 GCA_937874315.1 uncultured Bifidobacterium sp.
TGCTAAGCGTGGTCAACCCTGATTGTACAAATGTACAAGCATAATCTATCTACATGGGGTCACGACACGAAAGTGTACTTTACGTACCCCCGCTTGACAACCTCATAGAACGCGCCCATATTCCAAACCTACTAGGCGGTAGATCAACCACCCAAGAGGACGTTTTTATGGATACCAAGCAATTTGAGGGCCGCAAGCTCCTGGTTGTCGGCGGCACGAGCGGGATCGGTTTTGAAGTCGCCCGGATGGTGGCCGCGCAAGGTGGCGCCGTCGTGGTAATCGGCAATCGCCCCGAGAAGGCCGAAACGGCCCGCCAGGAGCTGGCCGCCATCGCCGGCGAGCAGAAGGCGGCAGCCTACGCTTCGGACCTGTCTGACGCGGCGAGCGTGAACTCGCTGCTGGCCAAGCTCGCCGCTGAGCAGGGCGACATCGATTTGCTGGTCAACACCGCCGGCATCTACTACCCGAAGGCATTCCTGGAGCACTCCACCGAGGACTACGACAACTTCCTCGACCTCAACCGCTCCCTGTTCTTCATTACCCAACAGGTGGCCGCCTCGTTGGTCGCCCGGAAGAAGCCCGGTTCGATCGTCAACGTAACCGCCGTGGCGGCCCGCCAGGCGATCGAAACGGTCCCGGCATCCGCCTATTCGATGGCGAAAATCGGTCTGGACGCCATGACCAGGCACGTGGCCGCAGAACTTGCCGAGCACGGTATCCGCGTCAACGCGGTCAGCCCGGCGATGGTGGAAACCAAGATCTTCGAGCGCTTCATCCCGGGCGATCAGCTGGGTAGTGCGCTGGATGGATTCAATGCCTTCCATCCGCTGGGCCGCAATGGCACGCCGCGGGATGTAGCCGAAACCGTCATTTTCCTTCTGTCGGACAAGGCCTCGTGGGTCACCGGCGCGGTTTGGGACGTCGATGGCGGCGTCATGGCTGCCCGCAAGCTCGGCAAATAACTTCCTCAATCCAGATAGGTGACTGAAATGGAAAAGAAATGGTTCGGAGAGCTGACGGCGGTGGTCAAGCGCGTCACTCGCTTCAACAAAGTGAATGCTCCCGTGGCGTCCGCGTTCCACAAGCTGGAAACCTCTACGCGGGAAGGCAACGTGCTCGACGCCAAGACGCATGAGCTGATTTCCTTGGCGGTGGCAGTGACCACGCGTTGTGATGGCTGCATCGCCGCTCACGCTGGCGCTGCCAAGCGTGCCGGGGCCAGCAAGGAAGAGGTGGCTGCTGCCCTGGGCACTGCGATCGCGCTGAATGCCGGCGCCGCCTACGTGTACTCCTCCCGCGCCTTCGAGGCGTTTGAGGAACTGGAAGCGTGATCGAGCCAGAGCTGCGTGACCAGGAATGCCAGCGCAGGTTCTTAAAGTAACGGTTGACTACCTACCTTGTGGTAGGTAGTCTGTTCGTAAATCGAAGTAGTCAGGAGACTTTATGTCCCTTGGAACACGTGATGCTCTGGTGCAGACCGCCGAGGCGCTGATGCGCACAAAGGGCTATGCCGCCTTCAGCTACGCAGACCTCGCCGAGACGGTGGGTATCCGGAAGCCAAGCATTCATCACCATTTCCCGACCAAGGAAGACCTGGGGACTGCCATCGTCGAGGAATACATCGAACGGGTGCGCGATGACTTTGCCCAGATCGAACAGCAGCATGAAGGTGCTGTCGCTCGGTTGGAGGCATTTTTCAGGCTTTTCCGTGCCAGTTCGGACGGCGGGATGTTGCCCTTGTGTGGCGCGCTGGCGGCCGAAATGTCAGCGCTTCCGCTGGGCCTGCAGCAGCTCACGCACCGGTTCTTCGACATGCAATTGAAGTGGCTTGAAGCTGTCATGGAGCGGGGAATGGAACGCGGTGAATTCCCGCGCGGATCTGGCCCCAAGCAGAAAGCCTTCGTCCTGTTGAGCCTGCTGGAAGGGTCCAGCTTCATCAACTGGGCAACCAAGGCCGGCGATCCGACGGATGATCGCATCGTCCAGCTCATAGTTCAGGAATCGTAAGCAGTTCCGCCAACGCTGTTAGACAAACCCTTGCAGGCAAGCGCAGCGTTTCTATATTTAAATGTGCCACCTACCAACCAGACGGTAGTTTCGCAGGTGCAGGAGAAGACGATGAAGAAGGTTCATGTCGAAATCTGGTCTGACTACGTGTGCCCGTGGTGCTGGATTGCCAAGCGGCGCTTTGAGCAGGCCGTGGCGTCGTTGGCCGGTCAGGTCGAAGTCGTCGTCACCAACAAGGCCTATCGCTTGGCCAAGGGAATGGCGCCAATGGACTACCAGACCGCGCTCTACCAGAAGCTGGGCGGTGCCCTTGGAGTTGATCGGATGATGGCTGCGGTCTGTAGGCAAGGTCTTGCCGAGGGGCTGGTCTACAACTTCGACACCATGCGTTTCGGCGACACCACTGCCGCGCATGCACTGGTCAAGAGCATCAGCTCGCCGGTTGTCGCACAGGTGATGAGTGAGCGGATTTACAAGGCCGTAACGACCGACGGCCTCGACATTTTTGACCAGGGCGTCCTCGCCTCGTTGGCCAAAGAAGTCGGCGTGACCGACACGCTCGAATTCGACAGCGTACGGGTCGCTTCCGAAATCGCTCGCGACGAGGTGGAGGCGAACAGCATCGCCAACGGCGTGCCGCTGTTCCTCCTCAACGGCAAGACATTCCTGTCTGGAGCGCGTGAGGCCGTCGTGTTCGAAAAGGCGCTTCGTGACGCAGCAGTCGATGTTCCGGTGGCTCTGGACGAAACCGAAGGCGTGAGCTGCGGCATCGACGGCTGCCACTAAGTCCAACCAGTCCAAATTCCAATCCGGATCTGAGGCAGCGGCCTCATCGCCCCTCCGCAGGTCTTCCACGCGCCGAAAGCGCATTTAGAAAGGACCATTCAAATGACCAACAAACTCAACGGTATCGACGTCGCTGCTCTGCAGACGTTTGCACAGGAAGTCGCCGCGACCACCGAGCCCGCAAAGCGCAGTGCCCGTTTCAACGTCAAGACGAAGTGGGAGAACCAGACCCGCACCGTGGCGACCGTGAGCCGCTACGCGATCCGCGGCGAGGAATACCAGCGCCACTTTGAAATTGCGGCGGATGAACCGCTGGAATTCCTTGGCCAGAACACCGCGCCCAACCCCCAGGAACTGCTGATGGCCGCCCTCAACGCCTGCTTGTCGGTGGGCTATGCGGTCAATGCTGCCGCAATGGGCATCACCATCCACAGCCTGGAAATCGAGACCGATGGCGAGCTCGACCTGCGTGGCGTCCTGGGCCTCGATGAGAGCGTCAACCCTGGCTACGACGAGGTGAGCTACGTGGTGCGGCTGCATACCGATGGATCACGCGAGCAGGTGGAAGAGCTGCACCGCAACGTGACCAAGACCTCGGTGAACTACGCCAACTTCTCCAAGGCAATCCGCATGGTTCCCAAGCTGGAAGTCCTGGAAGGCTAAGCCCGGAACCGTTCCTGCCACTGCATTTGCAACAGCGGCCCTGTATCGGGGCCGCGCCCCCAATCGAGAGACCCATCATGAGCAAGCTGTTTACCCCCTTCGATCTGTCTGGCCTGCAGTTGGCCAACCGCGTCGTCATGGCCCCGATGACCCGTACCCGCACGCCCGAGAACATCCCCAGCGATCTGACTGCGCTGTATTACGCGCAGCGTGCATCGGCGGGGCTGATCATCACCGAAGGCCTGCCCGTCTCCGACGAAGGTCGTGGCTACCTCTATACCCCGGGCCTGTATACCGATGAGCAGACTGAGGGTTGGCGCAAGGTCACCGATGCGGTCCACGCCAAGGGCGGCAAGATCTTCGCCCAGCTGTGGCACGTCGGCCGGTTGTCCCACGTCTCGCTGCAGCCCGGCAATGTCGCGCCAGTGTCGTCGGGCGAAGTGCCAGCGACCACCACGATGGTCTACGCATGGGTCGGGCTCTTATACACATCTGACGCTGCCGTCGAAGAGGACAGTGTCATTCCTGTTCGTTCTCCGCCAATGCCGAAACAGACAAACACGACATACTGGACACACATTGACACCTG
>CALNAE010000330.1 GCA_937874315.1 uncultured Bifidobacterium sp.
CGGTGGTGTATTTGCGGTGCTTGGAGGCATGCATGCGACGGTGGCTTCGCACCCTATGCAACGATAACGTTATTCTGATAGTGGCAACGGTTCTGGCGATTATCTCGTGTTGCATCGTGCATCCCGATTCCCAATATGCCTCGTATATACACGCAAAGACGATTGCCGAGCTGGTCAGTCTTATGATTGTGGTGTGCGGCATGCAACGCATCGGCGTGTTCCGCAGCATCGGGTCGCGTTTGCTGTCTGCCGTTCATAGCCAACGTGCCGTGGTGATATGTTTGGTGGCATTGCCGTTCTTTTCGGCCATGTTCATCACCAACGACGTCGCGTTGGTGACGTTCATTCCCTTCGCGATATCGGTATTGGTCATGGCGCATATGGTTGAAGACACGGTACTGGTGTGCACGTTGATGACCGTGGCTGCGAACATGGGCAGCATGCTCACGCCCATCGGCAATGCGCACAACCTCTATCTCAAGGCGATCAGCGGTTTGAACACGGTTGATTTTCTTGCTCTGATGGCTCCATACAGCGCCCTTGCGGCCGTGATGCTGCTCGGCCTCATCCTGGTGATCTTCTCTAGGCGTCCGGCGTTGGATATGCCGGTGTCCGGTGCCGCTGACGTCGAGCGTGGCGTTCTCGCGCCCCAGCGTGATCGCGCCCGTCCCGATGAGATCCGTTTGCTGGGGTATGATTCGAGTCGTGGCGGTTGGCGTGTGGCCGTCTATGCCGTCGCATTCCTCATCTGTCTGTTGGGTGTAGGCGATGTGATACCGATTTGGGCGATGCTGTTGATCGTTGTCATTGCGTTTGTGCTGTGCGACAAGCGGGTGTTCTTCGCAGTGGACTGGGCTTTGCCACTGACCTTCATCATGTTTTTCATATTTATCGGCAATATGCGTCGGGTTCCCGAGTTCTCGCTGATAGCTCAGTCATTGGTTGGCAGGCATCCGCTTGGGGTTGCGGTGGGATTCAGCCAGATCATCAGCAACGTTCCAACCACGTTATTGCTCACCGGGTTCAGCAATGCCTGGAAACCGCTGATCGTTGGCACCAATCTTGGCGGCATGGGCACTCTGATCGCTTCTATGGCCTCGTTGGTATCGTACAAAAACGTCATCTCGCAGTATCCCGATTCCAAGCACAAATACCTGATGATATACTCCGGCGTCAATGCGGCGTTCTTACTGGTACTCGTTTCGGCTTCGCTATTGTTTGGCGTGTAGTTCGAGAGAACCACCGAGGTGGATCGCGCGCCAAACTCCGGTTTCGCTGGCGTTCTGATCGAAGGTGCTCAGTTCAACGAGTACTGTGTGGCGCGCGAACGCCCGTGACGTGTGATCTGGCCGTTGCTGACCAGGCTGCGCAACACATAGGCCGCTTGGTTCTTGCTGATGCCCAGCCGTCGCTCGATTTGGCTGCGGCTGAGTTCTACACCGGATTCGGCCAGCAGATGCAACGTGACCGCTTCGAGGCTGTGCATGGGATAAGAGGAGGGTGCCTGCAATTGCGGGGCCTGCAACGCGTCGGGCGAGAGGGTGATCGTGTGCAGTGGTGTGACGCCGATCACGCGAGATCCGGTGAGGGCTTCGGCGGCGTCGCTGGTCAACGGTGGGTGGGCCGCGGGGAAGACATAGCGTGTGGCAGTGCCGTGCCCCGTGTGATCTGCGGCGGCATCGTGCCCATCGCTGTCGATGGATGCGGATTTTGACGGCCGTCCCTGCCGCGTGTCGGGTCGTGATATTGGCCATGGGTTGTCGGATCGCACTGGTTTGGGCAGCACCATGACCACCGAGGAAGGGCCGACGCGCAGTTGCGGGCTGGCGGCGCTTTGCGCATAGCTGTCCATGATGCGCGGAATTCCGGTGCCGAAGTTCTCGTTGAAGTGCAGCGCCTTCAGCACCTCGGCGAACCATGCGTTGCGTGGTTGGCAGATGCCGTTGAG
>CALNAE010000331.1 GCA_937874315.1 uncultured Bifidobacterium sp.
GGCAACCATTGGCCATGTATGTCGCCGAGTACCTGGTCTGGGTAATTCTGGCCCAGGTTTTTCAGGCGTGCTACAACCCCCTGCCGGGAGAGATGACGCAGGATTTCGACGGCCGTACCAAGCTGTCTACCGTGCGGCTGTTCATCTCCACCGCGGCTGGGACCGTGATTCCACTGGTCGGCAGCGTGGTTCTCGCTCGCTTCGGCGAGTATGTTCCCTACGGCTATACGATCCTCGGTATCGTTTTCACCGTGCTCTTCGCGTTGGCTGTGGCTGCTGCATGGCGTTTTACGTGGGAGCTTACCCCGGAGCAGGCGGGGTTTGCGAAATACGAGCGGAACGAGACGGTCGCGCGCCGTCTCGGCATTGCCGGGTGGGCGCGTCGCGCGGTTTTAGTGCTGCGCGAATACGCGTCCACGTTGCGCATCGCATTGTTCCGCAGGCATCTGGTGGTGTATCTGCTTGTCCAGATGTCGATGGATGTGTTCGGCCAGACCTTTGTGTTTTTCGTCGTGTACGACTGGAACCGCACCGCGGCATTCGCGTCGTTGCTGCTCTCGTGCTCCTTGGTGTCGCTTCCGTTGATGCCGATTTTTGGATGGCTCATGACGGCGATAGGGCCGAAACGCCTGTATTCCATTAACTTCGCCGGATGCCTTATTGGCATCATGTGGCTGTTTTCCGCTTGGATGCTGGTCGGCGTGATTCCTGGTGCGTGGTGGACCGTGTTCGTCGTGATCGGCAGCATCTGGTTCTTTTCGTTCAAGTCGTTATGCGGTTATTTGCCTTGGGCGGTGTTCCCCTATATCGCTGATGTGGATCAGATAGTGACGAAACGCTACCGCTCGGCGACGTTCTCCGGTTTGCAGGCGTCGTTGCGTCAACTCGGATCGGGAGTCGCGACGATTTCAGTCGGCGTGATTCTGGGCTCGGTCGGATTTGATTCGACGCTCACCTCGCAGACGCCCCGTGCGAGCTTGGGGTTGGGGGCCGTGCTCCTTGGCGGTTTTGCGATGGCCATGATCATCTGCTGGTTCGTGTCCACGCGCATCCACATCGATCGACATACCGACGGCATAGTGCTGGCAGAAATATCTCGGTTGCGTAGCGGTGGCCGCAAGTCGGACGTGACTGTAGAGACGAAATCGGTCGTCGAGGAACTGTCGGGCGTTGCATACGATGAATGTTGGAAGTGACTGTTTGAGGCGGTGCGAAAATCGGGCTCGATACTGGATTGGTGGATCCTCCGCCCGCGAGCGGCACACCATCGGATGCGTGGAGGCTTTAGCCATTCGCATGAAACGGGCGGCAGCCGTGCCCACTCTTTTTTACAGCCGTGCCAACAACTGCGCGGCATTGCGGACC
>CALNAE010000332.1 GCA_937874315.1 uncultured Bifidobacterium sp.
GGCATCAGCCGCGTCGCCACCCTGTTGGACACCGGCAAACTCCACATCAGCAGCCGTTGCAAGGGATTGATTGAGGAATTCCCCGGCTACAGCTGGGACCCGAAAGCCAGCGACCAGGGACTCGACAAGCCCATCAAACAGGCCGACCACTCTCTCGACGGCCTCAGATACGCGGTCGCCACCACCGAAACCGAATGGCAACCACAACTCACGATTGGAGGTCAGACATGGTAATGCCAACGAACAACCAGGTATGGCCACCCATCAGCCAAAACCAGATACAAGACGCGTATCAGCGCATGGACGCATGGTACTCCGGCGATGAGGAGGCGTTGAGCTGGCTGTACTCCACCAACCGCCTGCAATCCCACACAAGCCTGTGGGGACAGGTCAAACGCATGTTCTGGGGTACGCCGATCCCCCAACAGCAATCCCAACGCCCCGTCAAAATCCACGTGCCACTCCCCGCCGAAATCGCGCGCATGAGCGCAGCCCAACTGTTCGCCGAAATGCCCACCACTCACCTTGGCGACATGGACGGCGACTCGGATGACAAGGGATTGACCAGTGCGAAGCAGGGTAAGGTCCTCTCCCAGTCACTGTCTGACATTCTCGATGACAATGCGCACGCGGAACTCCTTCAGGCCGCGGAATTGGCCGCCGTGTTCGGCGGCGTTTATTTGAAGGTCGAGTGGGATACGACGGTCGACGACAAGCCATTCATCACCAGCGTGCCCCCGGACAATGCGATCCCCACGTTCGGGCTCGGTGGTCACCTGCAAAGCGTGATCTACTGGACGCAGCTTCCCCCGATCGACGGCGTCAACCTCGAATACAAGCTGTTGGAAGAGCAGACTCCCGGCCGCATCGAATACGCGTTGTTCGAAGCGCGTGACACGCATTCATTGGGTGTCCGCGTGCCGTTGACCACGCACCCCATGACCGCCAACATCCACGTCGACCCGCAGTCCGGAATCACCACCGGCAGTCAACTGTTGACCAGCGTGTACATTCCCAACCTGCGGCCGAATCGCACCATGCGCAATGTTCCCGCCGCCTACCATTTGGGGCGCAGTGATTACGCGGGCGCGGAAAGCCTGTTCGACTCGATCGACGAAGCGTACACCTCGTGGATGCGTGACATCAGGCTCGGCAAAGCCCGCGTGTTCGTCAACCGGGACCTGCTGACCATCGGCAAGCCCGGCGAAGGCAGTGTCATGAACATGGATCAGGAGATTTTCACCCCCCTGAATCAGGCTCCCGGCAGCACGTTGAACCAGAGCAAGATGTTCGAAACGTTCCAGCCGGCGATCCGCTGGCAGGAGCATGAGAACACGTGTCAGGACCTCGTGGAGCGCGCGTATGCGGCGTGCGGGTACAGTGCCGCCACGTTCGGCAGTGCGGGTGACGTGGCCATGACGGCGACGGAAGCGCAGGCGCGTGAGAAGCTCACCATGCTCACCCGCAGTTCGAAAATGTTGTACTGGCGTCCCCAGTTGCGGCGCCTGTACGCCGCGCTGATGGACGTGAACCAGTACGTTTTCAACGGTCCTGATCGTGGTCAGGCGTTGCCCGATGTGGAATTCCCCGACGGCGCTTCGGACGCGCCCAGCATCGTCGCCAGCACACTCAACCTGCTCAACCAGGCGGAGAGCGCCAGCATCAAAACCCGCGTCGGCATGCTGCACCCCGACTGGGATGACGAGCAGGTCAAGGACGAGGTGGCGCAGATCACGCAGGATTACAGCATGCTGCCCGACCCGAAGGAATCCAACCTGTGGGCGGCGGTCGCCGCGAACGGCAGCAACACGGGCGGCGTCGCCGCCAACAGTTACGGCATCATGGCCTCCAACAATCCGACCACCGCGCAGGCGTCGGAGAAGGCGGTGAAGAGCAGTGAGCGCGTCGACCAGTCAACCGCAGCCCAATCAACAGTCCAACAGTAATCCGGAGACCATGACGGCCATCGCCATGCTCACCGGCCTCTACCTGTGGGCCGACAGCCAATACACGCGCGCATTGGGCCGCGCGTTGAACATGATCCGCAACCAACATGACCTCGCCAACCCTGTGACGCCGATACGATTGCTGCAACGTGAGGAACGGCGGATCGTCGACACGCTCGACAATCGCACTCCCCAACTGCTCGCACTGTTGACGACGGCGGTTGAGCATGACAGTATGCCACGCACATTGCCTCGCCGCACGCCACCCGTACCACCAGAGACACTCGGACTGTTGGAGCCGCCGGAACCGCCGCGATTCGATTTCACGGTGCCGTTGGGCGTTCGCGCCACGGAAGCGATCCACACGGACCTGCAGACCGAGCTTAAGGACATTCGAGCGCGCATCCTCCGCCAGCATGACGACCTGTACAAGCTCACAGCGGCCGGTGCGGCCACGAATAGTGTCATGGCTAATGGTGGGACGATCACCGACGCGCAGCGCAGTATGATGACTGACCTGCTCACTCATGGTGTCACCGGTTTCACCGACCGCGCCGGACGCCGCTGGCGACTGTCCAGCTACGTGGAAATGGCCGTCCGCACGGCCGCCATGCGCAGTCTCAACGAAGCCCATTTGCAGGTCATGCAGGCCGCCGGCATCACACTGTTCCAAGTTCCCAGCCACGTGCACACGTGCCCATTGTGCTTCCCCTGGCAGGGCAGGATATTGAGCGTCGACCCTGATCCGGCTGCGGATGGGACGATCGACGAGGCGCGCGCCGCAGGCTTGTGGCACCC
>CALNAE010000333.1 GCA_937874315.1 uncultured Bifidobacterium sp.
TCGACGACTTGGTCCCAATGGGCGCTCGCCAGATCGTCGATGATGGTTTCCGCCAGTGTTGCGGCGTTTGGTAGGGGTGTGGTGTTCATGGTTGCTCCTGTTCGGGGGTCGATTGGTTTTCCAAACCGTTGGAACGCGGCCTGACGTGAAATGCCCAGCTCATCGCCGATCTGCTGCCAGGTGTGACCGGCGAGTCGGGCGCGTTGAACGGCTGCGGCGAGGACGAGACCGGATTGGGCCTGGAGCTTTGCGGCGGCGTGCACCACGGCCATTGGCTCGTCGGTGTTGTTGAGTACGGGGGCCGCAAGGATCGTGTCTATGTCGCCGCGCATCGTGGCGGCAAGGGTTGTCAAGTAATCGGTCATATGTAAATCATATATTTACAAACGGTATGCGCAAACCAGCGCGTGTTGTTAACCGGGAACATAGTTCCGTGATGGTTGGGGGATAACGTGGATGGTAATGAGCCTGGCTCCATGATTGCCGTGCGGTTGGCTTGGGTTGTTGGGGATTGTGGGTGGGAATCGTCGGTTACGCACTTGATGAAACGGCCCCGGTCCGGCGGCCGGCACCAGGTTGTGGATTGTGGGTGGAAACCGTACGTGAATAGCGGGTGGAAACCGTGCTTTTGCGACGTTGTGGGTGGAATCCTATCTCGGGAAGCCTTGAAAGGCCCTCTCCGAGATAGGTTTATGCCCACAATTTCTGCAGGGCATCGGTTTCCACCCACAATCGAAGTGGTGGGCCTGGGTTACGGGTCTGTGTCGGGTTATTGCCCGGCGAACGGGTGCTTGGGCAACAAAACCCGATGCACCACGGTCGTCAGCTCGTCCGTGTTGCGCCGGTTCCGTAGCTATCCGTAGCTATCTGCACCCCTAGGGTTTTCCCTGATTCCACCCCTGGTTTTTCCCCGATTTTCTGCGTAATGCCGTGCGGGCCGCATAGTCCGGCGATACCTTGGGCATATACCGGGAAAGTTGCTTCGTTGAACTTAGGGGGGAATGCTATGGACGGTAACGTAAGGCAAAGCAGCATAGTGGTAGCGGAACGGCTGGGTAAAAGTTTCGTCTCAGGCGACGGGACTTCGACCCCCGTGTTTGAGGACCTTTCGTTCGGCGCCAGTGGTGGCATGACTGCGATCACCGGCCCGTCCGGATGCGGGAAGAGCACCTTGCTGTATTGCCTTTCGGACCTTCGCAGGGAAATGTTCGGGTGCTGAATGAAGGGCTGACGGAGATGAATCAGCGACAGCTGGCGCTCTTCCGCAGGACGCATATCGGGTTCGTGTTCCAGGCGTACAATCTGGTTCCCTCCATGACGGTACTCGACAACGTCCTGCTCCCGCTGACCCTTGCGAGACGGAAAGCAGACCACGGGAGGCTCACTGCGCTCATGGCTCGGTTTCGTTTGAACGGGCACGGGCGCGATGCGGCGGGCTCGCTGTCAGGTGGTGAGCAGCAACGGGTCGCACTGATGCGTACTCTGGTCGCGGATCCGGATGTCGTGTTCGCCGATGAGCCGACGGGGGCGCTTGACCGGCGTACCGGTCAGCTGGTCTTTGACGAGCTGCGCGCTTTCTCCCGCCGCCCGGGTAAATGCGTGATCGTGGTCACACATGATCCCGGGCTCGCTCAGCAGTGCGATGTCATCTACACGATGCGCGACGGCAGGTTCGTCATGCCCGTTGCGCCCGGAAGTGGTGAGCTATGAAGTGGGTGTTCAACGATCTGAAGACCAATAAGGGCGTCTGGGCCGGGGTGCTGCTCGTGCTGGTGGTGACGCAGACGATTCTGTGCGCCATGGGCGTGAGCATGGGAGTCAACGACTACTACCTCGGCGTGCCCGGGAAGACGGGCGAGGCCGCCAAGCACGTGGGCTCCGGTCTGAGTCTGGTGTATGCCATAGCGGTGGTTCTGGGCTGTCTGGTGATCATGTTGACGTTGCAGGCTTCCATCCGGCAGCGGCGGCAGGGGCTGGCGCTGCTCTCCCTGCTCGGGGCCACGCCGCGGCAGGTGCTGTCGTTCACCGTGGCGCAGGTGCTCGCCTTGGCTATGATGGCCTCCGTCATAGGGCTGGCGCTCTCGCCGCTGCTTGCGCCGCTTATCCTGCAATTCCATTCCGCGGTTTTGGGGCTGCCGCCGGTGCTGGCGTTCACTTGGCATAATTTCGCGCGCTCGGCGTTGACGGGCCTGGCGGCCGGACTCATCACGGCGCTGCTGGGCGTCTTCCTGACGCTGCGGGATCTGAGAACAATGATTCCCGTCCAGCTGCTGAATCGGGCAGGCGCAGAGGAGAGCATGACGAAAGCGAAGCGCAGCAAGGGGAAGCTCATGTTCCTGAGCGCGGTGATCGTCCTGCTGCTGCCGCTCGCCGGCAATGTATATCTGTCGCAGCACGACCTTGCCGCCATGGGCAGAGCGCAGATCATGACCGTCATAAGCCTGACGGGCAACAGCCCATTACTGGCGATCATCCTGATACTGATCGCGCTGACACGTTCGGGCGGCACCGCCATCGGCTGGGCCACCAGAGTCTGGACCCGCCTGATACCGGCGCGCTCGCCCGCCTGGAAGCTAGCCCGCTCGCAGGCCGTCACAAGAAGCCGGGGCAAGGCGTTCGGCTCCTCCGTCATCTCCCTGACGGCCTGCCTATTTCTCGTAGGTGGACTGCTCGCTGCGGGGCAGACCAGCACCGCCGGCATGCGCAGCCTCCCGCAACTCAGCAACGCATCGTCGGGCGGACCCTTGGAGCTGCTAGCCGGCTTCTGGGCGGCGCTGCTGATCACGCTGGTCGGGGCGATCGCCAGCTTCGCCATCTCCGCCAGGGAGCGCAGCCTCGACCTGGCGCTCGTCTCCATCGCGGGCGCCGACCGTCGTCAGCTGCTCGCGATATCCGCATTGGATGGCTGTATTCTCATGACCACAGGTGTCCTCGTCGCCGCCGCGGCGACCTTGATGGTTGGAGCCGCCACGGCCATAGCATTCCTTCCCTTGTCTGGCAGCTTCCACATGGTCTTCCCCGGGCAGTTCCTCCTCGCACTAGGTGCCCCGATCATCGCCATCGGATCGCTTGCGACGCTTATTTCGGCACGGGCGACCTTGAGAAAACCAGCTATCGCCACTATCCAAACGGCGATAGGTGAATAGCGGCAAAACAATCAGACGAGAGCGCTGCGGTAATCCAGCTTTCGTTCAAGTTGTCTACCGGTATGTAGGTGCGAAGACGCTGCGCGGAACCAAGGCCTGTGAGACGTTGGTGACTGTCCAATCTGTGGTGAGAGAACGGACCCCAAACGATTCGAGCGCATCCGGCGTCTTATCGTGGATATCGACGAGCATCCATGCACCGGGCTGGGCAAGTCTGAGCCCCTACGTTATAACCTTGCCGGCACGCGGAGCAGACGTATCACCCAGGAGCATCGGCTCGTCTACCATGTGGATGACCGGGGCATCCACCTCTACTCGGTGCTGTATCGCTATTAATTGCTGTGGGTGCGCCGGTTATCGGCCGCTTCGCTCGCTCCCTCAGCGCGGGTAATCGGTGCCTCCAGCACATTCACAGGCTTTGTCCCACGAATGGTGGTGTGCGGCGCGATATGCCCGGACCGGGTTTTCGCAGTGTAATGTTACTCATAGGGACGTTCACCCATGAATGGCAATGGCTCGAACAATACAAGGTGATTCATTATGACAGCACGAAAATCTGCACCACATTGGACTCCCGTCTCATATGGTTGTATGTTGCAGGGCCATTTGACGATTAACGCTTTGAAAATCGTAGTTTACCTTGGTGTTGCATGGCTTGTCGGCATCATAGTCAGGCCGGCGGCGTTGCCGTTTGGCACGCTGCTGGCCTACGTGGCCCTATCGGCCCTGATATGCGCAGTCCCGCAGACTTTTGTAGACAGGTCCTTTACCATTGCGGAGCAGCAGGATACCGTCACGAATCCGTTGAGTATTGTCATAGCCGCGCTGTGTTTCCTGGTCATCACACCGATCGTCGGCGTTGTGATGCACAACGGTCTGATCCCTGTCGTCGTGGTGTCCCTCGTCATGGTGGTCGTCGATCTGGTAGTCGAATTTGCTATGTTGCCTCGCGGCGGCAATGCGCCGATGACGCGGAAGGATTTCGATGAAAAAATTGAGCAGACGCGTCGCCTCACGCATGACATCTTTGACGATGACGTCGAGCGCGTGCGCGATATGCAGCAAAGTAAGCTTGATGAGATCAACCGGGAGCACGGCATCGATAAGCTCCATCACCAGTAGTGCGTATTACATAGCGCATACGTGAAGTGCTGAATGGTGAGATGCGCAGTCTCATGGCGGTGCTGGACGTGGACGATGGGGTTGATGCTCGGTGCATCGTTTGGCATATGCGCCAAGTCATGAGCTATAAGCAAAGTTGCTAAGAGTGCTGTTCGCAGTCAGCTAGGCTTGAGGTCATCGGTAAGTCGGAGGCGACGTTATGAGCACATATGTCATTGTCGGCGGTCACGGGAAAGTCGCGCTGATGGCAACGCGGCTTCTGGTGTCGCAGCATCATCGGGTGAACAGCATCATTCGAAATGCAGACCAGCGTGAGGATATCGAGGCGCTGGGAGCCCACCCGATTGTGCTTGATGTGCAGGCGGCGGATGAGGACAGCATGGTCGAGGCGTTTCGCGATGCTG
>CALNAE010000334.1 GCA_937874315.1 uncultured Bifidobacterium sp.
ATGGCCAGATTCCTTATGAGCAACTGCACCGGCGTGGCTCCCTGAAGCACCAGCAGCGCCAGCTGGCGCCTACGCTGGTTCAAGGCGGCGGTAACGACCCAGAGAATCACGAATACGGCGATCACCACGCTGAACAGCATCACCGGACCAGCGAGGCTGGCTCCTATCCCCTGGTCGGGACCATGATAATCAAGGTCTATGGCCGTACGGGCGGAGACGATGGAACATAGAACAGTCTGTGCCACCACCAAGGAAAACCACACGGCCCCCCATACGACGGGTGCAGCCTTCACATCCGAAAGCGCGCCCCTCATGCGCGCGCCCCGCCTTCCGCATCCGCGTTCAGGACATGTCCGTCACGAACCTCGACGATTCGGTCGCACTGCCCGGCGACCTCATCACTATGCGTCACCACGACCACGGTCTTTCCTGAATCGACAGCCAGGCTCTTGAGCACCTGCATGACCTTCGCGCCGGACTCCTGGTCCAAGGCGCCGGTCGGCTCATCAGCAAAGATGATATCCACGTCCGAAAGCAGGACCCGAGCGAGCGCCACGCGCTGCTGTTCACCGCCAGACAGCAACGTGACGCTCTTCTTTTTCTGCCCCTCCAAGCCAAAGTACCGCAGAAGCTCATCGGACTTCTGTCTGGGAAGCCGTTTGCCGCGCAAAGTGAACGGCAGTGCGAGGTTCTCCTCCACTGTCATGCTGGTGATGAGGTTGTAGGACTGAAACACGAACCCCAGATGTCTGCGCCGAAACCGCGTGAGCTCGGAGACGCCCATCTGCGTGATCTCCTTGCCTAGCAGCGAGACCAAGCCGGATACAGACTTCTCCAATCCAGAAAGGCAGTACAGCAGCGTGGATTTGCCGCTTCCCGACGGTCCGACGATCGCCGTCATCCGACCAGGCTGAGCATCGAAATTGACATGATCGAGTACAGTGACCGAATCGCCGCGTCTTGGCGAAAACGTCATCGTCAACCCACTTGCAACTACCGATAAGCCGTTCGCATCCGTCATCCGATTTTTTGTCGCTGCCCGTCCGTTCAACGGCACCCTGTCGTTATCAATCCTCATTGAATTGTTTCTTCCCCCGTCTTGTAACACTCGATTGTAAAACTCGATCAGTTTCCGTCATGCCCACTTCTTGAGG
>CALNAE010000335.1 GCA_937874315.1 uncultured Bifidobacterium sp.
ACCGATCCACTGTATTGGCGACCGCCGGCAGGCGAATCGATCGCCGACGTCGCCGAGAATCGGGTGCATAATCTGCTCACGTCGCTCAATCGTCGGGCGGAGGCCGAGTCGGTGGTCATGGTCACCCACGGCGATTTCATGCTCTCGATGATGCTCACGTTGGAGGACCTGTCGGACGAGGAGTTCCTGCGCCGGGCCGACGCCCAGCAGTGGCGCATCACCAACTGCACCTGCCTGCATTATTCGCGTCGCGACCCGCATACCGGTCGGACGCTGAGCCGTTTCCACTGGGAACAGACTGCGCGCCCGATATTGGACAAGGCCACGGGCCGTTGGGACGTCGAGGTCGAGGATTGGCGTGAATTCCAACGGCCGGTGTTGTCGAACGGCGATCTGGTCGATGTCGTCCACGCCGTCGATCCTCATCTTGGTGTGGTGCGCTGAGCCCGTCGGGAATTCGTCCATAGTCCAGTCGGGGTCGATGTGGGGTCAATGCCGAGTCAGAGTTTGAGCCGGGTCTGAACTGATCCGGCTCGGACCCGGCAAAGGCCGGCGTAAGCCTACCCCGAGTTCGGCTCGGACTCGGCTCAGACTCGGCTCGGACTCGGCTCGAATTCAATCTCGGGCCGAGTCCGAGCCAACGCTTGGCACTCTGGAGCCGCGAAATACGTTGGAAACGCCGAATGACCAGACGGTCGCTACAATGGCACACGGCGCGCGCATAGGGTATGCGGACACGCATGAGAGCCAAGGAGAGATCCATGAACAACATGTTCACATGGAAACTGCACGGGAACGGCAAAACCATCCAACCCGGCGAGGTCATCGCCCCGGATGAACGACTGACCTGGGCAAGGACGGCGGGCATCGGTGCCCAGCACGTCATCGCGATGTTCGGCGCGACGTTCCTCGTCCCAATATTGACGGGCTTCGACCCGTCGACGACATTGTTCTTCACGGCGATGTCCACGGCGTTGTTCCTGTTGATCAACCAAAACAAGCTACCTAGTTATCTGGGTAGCTCGTTTGGTTTTATAGCCCCTATCGCCGCGGTCGCCACCGCGCATAAGGGCCTCGCCGTTGCCAGCTTCGGCATCATGATCACCGGCGTGGCGCTCGCGCTTGTCGGCGTGCTGGTCCACTATGCCGGAGCCAAATGGATCGAAATCATCATGCCGCCGGTGATCAATGGCGCCATCGTCGCCATCATTGGCTTCAATCTGGCGCCGACCGTGTGGACGAACTTCCAGAAGGCGCCCGATACCGCCATCGTCACCCTGGTGGCGGTGCTGTTCATCGCCGTGCTGTTCAAGGGGTTGCTGGGACGTTTGAATATTCTGCTCGGCGTGCTCGTGGGCTATGCCTATGCCTGTGTCCGCGGCCAGGTCAAGTTCTCCGCCGTTGAGCAGGCGGCATGGATAGGTCTTCCACAGTTTCGGATGCCACAGGTCGACTTTTCGATCATTCTCATGTTCCTGCCGGTGGTGCTCGTGTTGATCGCCGAAAACGTCGGCCATGTCAAGTCGGTTGCGCAGATGACGGGCCGTGACTACGACGATCAGATCGGGACCGCATTGATGGCCGATGGTCTGGGTACCGCGATCGCGGGCTTTGGCGGTGGCTCAGGCACCACGACGTACGGTGAGAACATCGGTGTGATGGCCGCGACCAAGGTGTATTCCACCGCCGCCTACTGGTGTGCTGCCGGATTCGCGTTGATCCTCAGCCTGTGCCCGAAGTTCGGCGCGGTGATCAACACCATTCCGGGCGGCGTGCTCGGCGGGGTGACGACCTTGCTGTATGGCATGATCGGTATGATGGGCGTGCGCATCTGGGTGGACAACCACGTTGATTTCGATCAGCCGCTCAATGTCATGACCGCTGCCGTCACGATGATCGTCGGCATCGCGGACTTCTCCTTCGCGATTTCCGGCGTACAGTTCAACGGCATCGCCATCGGCACCATCGCGGTGCTCGTCATGTATCACGGGCTCAAGGCCATCGGCCAGGCCACGGGCGTGATCCCACGGCACAGCGCCGGATCGGACACGGCAGCCGGCGAAGCTCACTAAGCTCGTCGGGCATCGCCTGTTGAATGTCGGACCGTCGGTCGATCGATCGACGGTCCGATTCGTTTATGATGTATTCGTTTATGATGTGTTCGTGCATTTGCCGTGCTCTCGCGACTCTCATGGCTCGCCCGGGCCGCTCCGGTCGTCATTTATCCGGCTGGAGGGTGATGATGGTCGTGACAAGGTTCGATGGTCTGACGAAGGACAAGGCTCAGACCGCGGCTTGCCGCCATATCGACACGGCTTGAATGGTTCATGATGATGAGGCGAAATGGGTATTGATCATGGGGCGCGACGTCTGGCGCGCGGCATGGCGGTTATCATCGCCGCCGTGTGCGTTCTTGCCGCGATGCCCACGGACGTAGGTATCGCCCCGGCGGCGGGACCGATGCCGTCGGTGGCGGACATGACCTCGTGGCTCGGCACTTCCGGGATACGCGTTCCCGCGTTGTCGGTGGGGACGAATACCGTCACGCTGCTCTGGCCTACGCCGGTGGATTCACGAGGGGTTGATTCTCAAGTGGTGCGTGACTATCGCATCTACGAAAACGGCCGTTTTCTTGCCCAATCCAGTGCCAACACGCATACCCCGGCCTACGGCTATATGCATGCGTTCGCCACGGATCCGAGCCATGCACACGCACAGCCCATCGCGATGCACACCTATGTCGTGGATGCACTGCGGCCATCGGCATCGTATCGCTTCAGCGTACAGGCCGTGAGTTCCACGGGATCCGTGTTCTCGGTGGGGACGGACGTGACCGTGAGAACGAAGGCCCTTTCCAAGGTGCTCGACGTGTCGGACTTCGGGGCGGTCGGGGATGGGGAAACCCTCGACACCGCTGCGATCCAACGGGCCGTGGATGCCTGCTCATCGGATTGCACGGTGCTGCTGCCCCATGGCAGAACATTCGTATCGGGCCCGCTGCATCTGCACGGGAACATGACGTTTGACGTGGAAGGCACGCTGCTGCGTTCGGCGACCGTGTCGGATTCGGCAACCGCGTCGGGCTCATCCGCCGTATCGCGAATGGCGTCCACGATACGGACCGGTGAAGCGGGGCGGTCCGGTGAGCAGGAGGACAAGGACGCGCCGTTGTTGTCCAACGTGAAGCGCGCCGACCATGCGACCGATGCCAATATACGCATCGTTGGCACTGGGATCATCGACGGTAACGGCTGGCGCACGGAGGGCCTTGACCGGATGGGGTTGCCGACGTATGCCAAGGGCGACGTCTCAAGTGTGCAGGACGTCGGCGTGTTGGCGGCGGCCGAGTACCGATGGGCGGTGGACCAACGGCATATGAGCTCCGCGCGGGCCTATGCATGGCGGTCCAACATCGCATCCTTCCAGAACGTGGACGGACTGTATATCGGCGATGGACTTACCATTGACAACCCATCCCAGCATGTCATCACGGTTTCGCACGGCCGCAACGTCATGGTGAATCGGGCGGTTATCGATTCGTATAATGCCAACAACGGCGATGGCCTCGATTTCACCGACGGCCAGGACCTCACCGTCGTCAACAGCGTATTCGACACGGGCGATGACGCGATCGCGTTGAATGCAGGATATGGAGTATCCGGTACACGTGCGGGGGCGACCCGACGTGTTTGGGTATTCGACGACTATTTCGGCCACGACCATAGCGCACTGGCCGTGGGAAGCGGCACGGCGGCCGGCATCGGTCAGGTGCTGGCGGAAGACGACGTCATGGTTTCCGGGGCCAGCGCGCTGCGCTGCAAATCCAGCGCGGGGACAGGGGGAATGGTAGATG
>CALNAE010000336.1 GCA_937874315.1 uncultured Bifidobacterium sp.
GCGGTGAAAACCGTGCATGAGCAGACCAGTCTGTTGGTCAACTCCGTCACGCAGGATGCGGGAGCCGCCGGGCTCAACAGCGATCAGTCCACCGTACGGGTGCTGGCTCGGCGATATGCGCTGCGGTATCAGGCACTCCGCGATGGGCTCGCCCGGGCCGGTCTTCAGCTGGCGGCCTCGCACGGTGGGCTCTTCGCATGGCTGAGAGTGCCGCGCGGTTTCAACGACGAGGATTTCGCCGTCTGGCTGCTCGACCGGGCCCATGTCGCCGTGATTCCGGGCACCGATTTCGGCCCCGCGGGTTCGCGATTTGTGCGGCTGAGTCTGCTGGTTCCTCAGGAGACGCTGACCCAGGCCGCGAATCAAATAAGCGCCGCTCGCGGCGACGCTTGGTGAGTGTCGGGTGAGCGGGTGAGCGGGTGAGCGAGTGAGCACGCTTGCAGAGTGCTGGGTGATGAAAGTGCCGAGAGTGCGCGAGTGCCGCTTGCCGCTTGCCGAGTGCATGAGTGCATGAGTGCATGAGTGCCGCGGGCGTGATTGCTGAGTCCGTCCGCACGCTACGCCGAACCGCACGCCATTTTCGACTGACCATACCAACTTCGTAACGATCAAGAGATTTTCATCCAAACAGAGAGGAACCATCATGAAATATGCAGTCATCGGGGCCGGCGGCATGGGCACTCAATTCGGCGTGCTGCTGCAGCAGGAGGCGGGCAAGGACGTCGACTTCATCGACACCTGGAGACCCAACGTCGAGAAGATTCGTGAGCAGGGCGGCGCCTATGTCTCTCAGGATGAGAAGGACCGTCATCTGGTCCCCATCAAGGTGTGGTATCCGGAGGAATACGACGGCGACCCGGATGTGTGGATCGTGTTTCTCAAACAGATGCAGCTTGAAGACGTGTTGCAACGATGTGCGCCGCTGTTCAAGAAACATCAGGTCGTTTTCTCCGCGATGAACGGCTATGGCCATTTTGAGGTGCTGAATCGATATTTCGAAACGTCTCATATCTACGGCGGCACGGCGTTGATCGGCGCGGGCATGTTCGGACCCGGGGATGTGAACTTCACCGGCGACGCCCACGCCAAATCCATGAACATGTGTGCCTACGACGGTCATGACGCCGCCGGGGACACGACCGAACGCGCCATCTTCGACGATTTCACGGCCGCCACGCTGAACCCCACCATCGTGACCGATTTCATGGGAATGTGCATGGCGAAGATCGTGTTCAATTCGGTGCTCAATACGCTGTGCACCATGTACGAGCTTCGTTTCGGCGAGTTCATGCGTCATCCCGGTGCGCGTTGGATGACCGAGCAGTTGGTGGACGAGGCCTATACCGCCGCGGAACATGCCGGACTTGAACTGTTGGGGACCCGTGCGTCCGAGGTGGAGACGATCTGCCGCACCGCGGGGGTGGCGCATCCGCTGCACTATCCTTCGATGTATCAGGATCTGACGAAGGGCCGTCCTACCGAGGTCGATTACATCAATGGGTATATCGCTCGCGTCGGCAGAGAGCACGGATACGTCTGCCGTTTGCATGAATTCGTGACTCAGGAGCTGCATCTGGCCGAATTGGCTTTCGGCATCCACCATCCTGAGTTCGCGACGACGAAATCTGATGCCTAGAACCCGGACTCGCAGTGACCACATGCTCCAGACCCCTGTCGACCCACAAACATTGAAGGTCGGTATCCCGTTCTCATGCAAAGCTCATACAAAGTAGGATCCTGACTCATGCTGGCCACAGGACAGGGAGTTGTAATCGGCCATAACCAACGCGAATAACAATGGGGGTGTGTGAACGCACCGGGGTCGTTATGCTCAATCACAACGCGGGGCATGGTCGCCAAGCTGACCGGCCCCGCGTTCGTGTATCTCGTCCGTTCGCCGCCTCGATGTCGTGTCGGGTGAAGCCAACTCGGCGCAGATCACGGTCCCCGCGGATGGCGGGGAACAGAGCGAGAGAGGGAAGATATGAGTATTCAGACCAGACAGGGCAACACCCTGAACCATCGACTGAGGGCGCTCGCCGTCGCGGCTTTGACTGTGCTGATCGTGACGGCAGGGCTGGCCGCCTGCGGATCGAACGCGGCTGGATCCGACAGTCTGAAACAAACCGGGAAAACGACCGCCGTGGTTGTCGGCGTATGCCCCGGTCCCTACGGCGACATGGTTACCGAAGTGATTGCCCCGTTGCTCAAAGACAAGGGCTATGTTCTCACCACCAAGTTGTTCAACGACTACGTGCAGCCGAACAAGGCGTTGAATGCGGGCAGCATCCAGGCCAATCTGTTCCAGCACATCAACTACCTCAAGAAGTTCTCCTCGGACAATCATCTCGCCATCACCGCTCTGGGACAGGTCCCCACCCTCGGGCTCGGCATCTATTCGAACAAGTACACCAAACTCAGTCAGATACCCGATGGCGCGACCGTGGCGATTGCCAATGACGCCAGCAACCTGGCACGGTCCTTGGGCGTTCTCGAACAAAACGGGCTGATTACGGTCAAGGCCGGTATCGACGACACGAAGGCCACGGTCAACGACATTGCCACGAACCCCAAGCACCTCACCATCAAAACGCTCGACGCGGCGCAGCTGGCCCGCTCGCTCGACAGCGTGGACGTGAGTCTGGTCCCGGGTAATTTCGCCTGGGCCGCCAACCTCAAGCCGGCCAAGGCATTGGCGTTTGAACGCCAATCCGCCGGAGTGATCAACGTGGTCGCCGTGCGCACCACCGACAAGGACACCGCATTCGCGAAGGCGGTGAAACGGCTTCTGGTCAGCCAGACGTTCAAAGACGCCATAGCGAAGAGCAAATTCGCAGATTTCGGCAAGCCCACCACCTGGTAAGCGCCGCTTTGGTGAGAATGCTGCCCGACGAATACCCCCGGTTGCCGACGGGGACGCCGAGTGATCGACGCAAGTACAAGCAATCGTAAGGAGCCGTGACGCATATGAGCGTGACGCATGTGAGTGCCATTGAATTGCGGGATGTCGCCGTAACCTTCCACGAACGTGGTCGGGAGGTGCGTGCGGTACGCGGCGTCTCGATGAGCGTCGAGGAGGGTGAGGTCTTCGGTATCGTCGGTTTCTCCGGCGCGGGGAAAAGCACGTTGGTGCGTACCATCAATCTGTTGGAACGGCCGACGACGGGACGAGTGCTGATCGATGGCCGTGACATCACCCAGACCCGTGGTGCGCAACTTCGCGACCTGCGTCAGGGCATTGGCGTGATCTTCCAAGGATTCAATCTCGTGGGAAACATAACCGTGGGCGCCAATATCCGTTTCGCGCTGAAAGCAGGTGGATGGAAGAGCACGGACCAGGATCGTCGCATTCGCGAATTGCTGAAGCTCGTCGGGTTGGACAGCAAAATCGACAGTTATCCATCGGGCCTTTCCGGTGGCCAACAGCAGCGCGTCGCCATCGCGCGTGCGCTTGCGAATAACCCTCGAATCCTGTTATGCGATGAGGCTACAAGCGCGCTGGACGTGGAAACGACGGATGGCATTCTCGATCTGTTGCATACCATCAATCGTTCGCTACACATCACCATCGTGTTCATCACGCACCAGCTTGACATCGCCAAGCGGATCTTCGACCACGTCGCGGTGATGGAGGATGGGCGCATCGTCGAGCAGGGGACCACCTTCGATGTATTCAGCGCGCCTAAGCACCCCACTACTCGTTCCCTGATGGCCACCTATCTCGGCGTCTCGATTCCGGAACAACTCACGCCCTCATTGCCGAAGGGAACCTTAGTGGAGCTCAGATACCGTGGTGACGATGCCTTCGAACCGCTTATCACCGATGTGGCCCGTCGCTATGACGTATCCATCAGCGTGCTGCATGCGAATATCGAATACTTTGGTTCCCGACCGATCGGCGTGCTCATCGTGCTGGTCGATGGCTTGGAACCTCAACTGAGCCGTGCGCTGACCGATTTGCGGACGCATGTGCTGGAATACCGTGTGCTGCCCAGAGCCGTGGACGCGCGTGTTGATCCGGATTGGCGGGGCGACAAGGGACAAGACTGCGCCCACGGGTCGAATACGGCTAAGGCGTTCGACGCCCTTGATCAGGAGGCTCAGTGATGGCGCAAACATGGCAGATCCTGCAGCTGAATCTTCCCACAGCCCTGCGGGACACGGCATATATGGTCGTGGTGGCGACGGTGATCGGCGTGGTGTTGGGAACCGGAGTCGGGCTTGTGCTGTTCCTCACCGAACATCGCCTGTTTCAACCCAATCGCGCAGCCAACGAGGTCGTCGGGTTCTTGGTCAATGCAATCCGTTCTCTGCCATTCTTGATCCTGCTCGTCGTGCTTATTCCATTGGTTCAGTGGTTGCTTGGCGACCCCTACACCCCGACCGGCGGCGCCATCTCACTGTCGGTGGCGGCCGTGCCATTTTTCGCGCGGTTGGCGGAGGGGGCTTTTTCGGAGGTCGATGACGGCTTGCTGGAAGCGACATTGTCCACCGGGGCGAGCACGGGCCAGATTCTGCGCGGGGCGGTGTTCCCGCAGGCGCTACCATCTTTGGTCCGTGGCGTGGTGATCACCATCATTTCCTTGATCGGGTCCTCGGCCATGGTCGGTGCCATCGGTGCCGGCGGCATCGGCGATATGGCGATCCAATATGGATATAACCGGTATGAGACCGGCGTATTGGTCGCCATTGTGATCGTGCTGGTCATCCTGGTGCAGATCATTCAGTGGATCGGCGATTGGGCGGCTGCACGATTGACCCATTGACGTTGCGTTGCCGAATCGGACTGCTGGGTGAATAAGCCGTCGAATCGGTTTGTTGGACTGTTGTTGGACTGGTTGTCGAATCGGCTTGTTGAATCGGCTTGTTGGACTGTTGGATCAATGATTAGGTGATCTGGCTCGTCGAACTGAGCGCTCGAATTGCGCCGTTGCATGGATGGGCCCGTTCATCGAATCGATCAATTGAATGGATCGATCGGTTAACTCAATCGATTGATTGCATGGATGGGCCCGTTCACGGATTGGCCTATCGGATTGGTTCGTTGAATTGGCGCTTTGATGGTGAGAAGACCTACACTGTAGGTCGCTTGGCCTTGTGGGCCGGCGGGATTTGGCTCACCCGGCCAAAGAAACGAGGAATCCTATGGGTCTGTTCGATGCGATCGCATCCATCTTCTCCACTCGCAGCGCCAATACCGTGACCATCGGCGAACCGGTGTCGATAGCGATCGCAAAACAAGTCGTATCAAAGTTGGTTCTCGAACAGCCCTTGGAGCAGCTGCGCCCGACGGCAGAGGCGTTGCAGGAGTTGGAGTCGCAGGCACCGGCGGTGATCACCGCCTCGATGGATCATTACTGCAACGGACCGCGTCTGGTGCGTTTCCAGAATGCCGGCGGCAAACAGCTGGATGTCGACACCGTCTCACGCATTCACGCCCAGCCGGGAGTGCTACAGGATGAGATGCGCATTCAGCACCTGCTCGGAGATGTTGATGATCGGCGTGGTCGCCGCAGCGCGGGTGATATCGGGCATCTTGACGTTACACCTTTGGCGAAGGCCACGGCTGAGGCGCTCGGTTCCTCGTCCAGCGCCGACCATGCCGCGCGGCGCGCCTGGCTGTTCGCTTTGGCCGATCAGCTCCCGGACGCGATCGAGGCAACCGGTGGTCATATCGCTGAGCTGCTCGACGTCGTATGCGAAGGATGCGCGGTGCCCCGGGCTACGCTGGATGCCGATGATGCTCAGGCCATGCGTGCCGTGATCGTCCACTCGCTAGGCGACGATCTTACCCCGGCTTGGCGCGATGCGGTGCTTGACCCAGAGGCCACGACCACCGCGTATATGACCGCCATCGATATCATGCGCGCTCACGGTCTCGAAATTCAATCGACGGTGGAACTGGTCTGATCGGTACGCGAGAACCGTATCGCCGCGGTGTTCGACATGGCGCAGCTGATCGCGAAGACAATCAGTGGAAGTACGGTCAGCGACAACGTCGGGACGCCTCCAAAGAAGCCAAAACCGGTATTTTGACGCCGTTCTGAGGTGCCGGTAACGCCGAA
Organism: uncultured Bifidobacterium sp.; assembly: GCA_937874315.1. Classification (GTDB taxonomy): domain Bacteria; phylum Actinomycetota; class Actinomycetes; order Actinomycetales; family Bifidobacteriaceae; genus Bifidobacterium. The sequence goes on from CALNAE010000336.1 coordinate 6,066, forward strand.
ACGATGCCAATACCGCCACTGCCCGCGATCGGCTCTTCGAACAAGCCGATCATGTCCGAAGTGAATCATGTTTGGTGGCGCGACTGCAATTGCTGCGCATCTGGTCATCAGTTATCTGGTTATCTGGTTATTCGTCGTAGGTTTTCAGGGTATGCGGCCATCTTTCATAGTCTCTCGTCGTTTTCATAGTCTCTTGTCGTATTTTATGGTCTTTCATCGTTCTCCGCGGCCTTTCATCGTTGCAATTGCCTTCAGTGGGCGTTTTATTCGTTCAGTGGGCGTTTCATGATCTATCCAGCAGCTTCTGCCTCAAAAGAACCGCGAAACTCCGCCATTCTTCATATAGACCTTCTCATGAAAATCGTCTCACGCGCGCAAAAACGCCCACTGAAGCGCGAGCCCATGTAGTGAGAAGTGCTTCGGCGTACCGTTGCGCGGCCGCTTCAGCCCCGGTCGGCTGAGCGCGAGACCACGTAGTGAAGTGCGGTGTAATAATGCGTCTTAACGACAAGACTCGTGACCAGCTATAGGTTTCCTAGCTCATAGCAACGCTTACAACGGCAACCCTATGGAGAGCACGACACAGTGCTTAATAGATTAATGGCCTAATAGGCTAATAGCGTGTTCGGAAACGTTTCAATGCCTCTGCCAACACTTAGTAGTTCCCCGGCGTTTTCCGCCATCATCTTTACCCACGCGCATCGTAACGACGCGCGTGCCGATACTTCCATCGATACCTAGTCCCTGTGCTGAAACGTCCGCCATTACTTAGCAAGTCCGTCGACTTTACCGCTGCCTTTACGCCGTCTTCGCCATCGCTTCTACTCACGCTCACACTTACGCTCACACTTACGCTCACACCGTGACGGCGCTTCCGCCGATGCCTCTCTACCATTCATGCCTGTGCAGGCACTCCCGGCAGCACTCCCGCCGATACTCCCGCCGATACCTCCGTCGATACCTAACCCCTCGCCGACAACAAAACCCTTGAAAACCGAAGTTTCCAAGGGTTCATCGTGCCCGGAATCAGATTCGAACTGACGACACCCGCTTTAGGAGAGCGGTGCTCTATCCCCTGAGCTACCCGGGCGACATGTTGTATTGTACACGTCCCCGGAATCACAGTTGTTCAGTCTGTTGCCGGAACCGTAGCCGTAGCCGAAGCCGTAACCGCCGGCGAGGCCATGGCAGACCGCCGCTCACCATTCTCCGAGTCGTGTGCGATTCCGAGTTTCTCATCATGTTCGCGCCACCAGCTTGAGAGCACCGAACCGGAGATGTTGTGCCACACGCTGAAGAAGGTCGAAGGGATGGCCGCAAGTGGCGTCGCGGCGAATGATGTCAGCGCCAGCGTGGCGCCAAGACCGGAATCCTGCATGCCGACCTCGAAGGTGATGGCCTTTTGCTGCGCATATTTGAAGCCTGTTGGATAGACCTTGTACATGAGCTTGGAAAAGCCGAAGCCCAACGCGTAGCCGGAAAGGTTGTGCAGCATCACCACGGGGATTGCCAGCATCGTAGCGGCGCTGAACAGACGGGGCTGGTTGGCCGCCACGACGACGCCGATGATGAGCAGGATCGCGACCTGTGAAACGATCGGTAGCGCGGTCGTAACCTTCTCGATTTTCTCCTTAAACACCATATGGCACAACACGCCGAGCGCTATCGGCAGCAGCACCACGGTCAAGGCGTTGATGAACAGGGACTGCCAGGGGATGGCCACATACTGCGAGGCGAGCAACTGCATGAGTAGCGGAATCATGAACGGCGCGAGCAGGGTCGAGAGCACGCCGATCGACACGTCAAGTGCCACGTCGCCGCGCGACAGGAAGCTCATGACATTCGATGAGGTGCCCGACGGGCAGCATCCCACCAAGATGACACCGACGGCCAAGGGGCCGGTCAGATGAAACACCCAGCACAGGAGTACCGCGATCAACGGCATGATGACGTAATGCGCGACGGTTCCGACGACAACCATAAGCGGCTGCTTGACGATCCTGGCGAAGTCATCGAGCGAAAGCGTCAGTCCCATGCCGAATAGCACGACGCCGAGCAGATATCCCGTGTAGCTTTTCGCCCAAACGCTCGTGGCGGGCACCGCATAATTAAACGCCGCCCACACCACAACGATCAGCGTGAACCATTTGGTCAGCCATTCGGCCACTTTCTGTGTTCGTTCCATAGTATTTTTCCTTTCAACAATAAATTCGACAAATATTCGGTGATGCGCAGGTAGAGGGAGGAGGAAGTCGTCATGAAATCGTTGCTGTCTCCTTGTTGCTTGCTGTCTCTTTGTTGTTCTCTCCGTGCGGCTGCCCATATCTCTCGCATTCGCACCGTCCGTCTGAGAAGCGGATACGCCAATACGTATCGGCAGCTACGTATCAACAGCTAGCGGATGCGAAAGTCGTCAGATGCGAAAGTCGTCCGACACGAAAGTCGCCCGATACTTATATGCGCGGATATGTATGCGACCGGATACGTCGAATGCATTCGCAAGTACCTGCGGCTGTTTCGGTGCTGATAATGGCGGTGCTACAGTTTCGTCGCGAGTAGCGGCAGATGAACTGAAGAATTCCTCGCAGGAGTGATGTTGCGTCGCTTGTGGCTAGCAATATCATGTCGGCCGCACATGGGAGATTTGACGAACCCTGCTGGATCCAATCGGGAATCCCGACCTGCGCGCCGTGTCTGCGGGGGAATCACGACGATGTCGTGACTGACACTATTGGGAGATCGAACGATTACAGCGCCAGCAGAGACGCGGTAATAATTCGACGGACGTTGACGATAGCGGGTATCGTGACGACACGCTGAATGTTGCTGCGCTCCATGGGAACCTCTCCTCAATTGTCCATGCAAACCGGCTGATATGCCGTTTGTTATGGCTTATTGTGGGGAGGTCTTCATCATATTGCCAAACAGGATGTCACTATGTGGCCATATTGCGCGGCGATTGTGTGAGTGGTTGTGTAAGTGGTTGCGTAAGTGGTTGCGTAGAAATTATGTACCGGGATTCCGTAGAAGGGATTGCATAGGGGTGTGCGCGGGGCTTCCGTAAGGGATTATGTAAGCGATTGCGCAAGGGGTTGCGTACCAGGATTCCGTAAGTGACCGCGCGGGGTTTCCGTAAGGGATTGCGCTGGAATTACGCGCGCGATCGATCACTGGCGGACCCTCGCATACCGGCATCATATACAGGTCTGGTAATGGTTTGGTACAAGTTCAGCCGCCGTTCGGTCTGTTGCGATATCGTCGAAACATCGCAGTGAGTGAGTAGAAGTGAGTGAGTGAGATGACGCATGCGATACGGATGACTTGGGTGATGTGAATGATGTTTGCGGGATGAACGGGTTGGACGACACAAAGGGCACAAAGGGCACAGTCGTTGCGGATCCCTTGAAATATTAAAGACGGGACCTGGAAAATGGATAATACAGCAAATATGGATATGACGAGCGACGCGGGCAATATGAACGACGTCGGCGATATGGACGACAGAAAGGGGCGCCTATGACCAATCCCATAACGGCATCGATGAGTGGGGGAATTCATCGCCATCGACATCATCGCTTCCTCGGGGCAATCGCGGGTCTTTCAGCTTTCGCCTCGTTGCTGAGCACCCTGGCCCGGGCTCTGCCACAAGGATGGCAGGCGCTGCCCTACGTTCCTGTGATCGTCTCGTTCACCCCGTGGTTCATTGTGGTGTCGGCGCTGTCGCTGTTCTTGGCTTTGATCGCGCGGCGCTGGGGAATCGCACTGATTATGGTGCTGTGTCTGTGCGTGCAGGTGTGGTGGCAATACCCATTTTTCAATTCCACGCAGCCTCTGTCGGCAGATGCCTCGACCGCCGTGTCCGCCTCGCGCGTAGACACGACTGATGCGTACGCGCAAGTCATGACGGTGAATGTGTATAAGGGCCACGCCGACGCTCAGACGATCGTGCGGTTGGTGAAGCAGCATCATATCGAGATCTTGGCGATGCAGGAGACCGACGCCGCATTTATTGAAGCTCTGAACAAGGATGGCATTGGCGAATATCTGCCATATTCGCAGGTTTCCTCATCTGATGGCGTGTATGGCAATGGGCTTTGGTCGGCATCGCCGCTGGGCGATCCGGTCGATGATGAGGTCAATTCGAGTGCGTCGTTCATGCCAGCCGGTACGGTGAAATTCAACGGGGGTCGTTCCAGCATCCGGTTCGTCAGCGTTCACACCACTTCTCCCAAGCCGGGAACGTGGACCGAATGGCTTCGCGCGTTGCAGGAGTTGGGGAATATGCGTTCTCGTACTTCAGCGCGATATGTGTTTATGGGGGACTTCAATGCGACCACCGATCACACGGCTTTTCGCGATTTCCTCGGCGACCGGTTCCATGATGCCGCACGTAGCGCAGGACATGGATTTACGTTCACATGGCCCGCGAATCGTTCCTATCTTCCAGCGTTTGCAGGGATCGATCACATTGTGTTCGATAGTGGGATCGACGCGGGCAATATGCAGGTTGTGCGAGTGCCGGGGTCGGATCATGATGGGCTGATCGGCACTCTTGAGGTGCAGTAGCGCAGCGGTACAGTGGCATCTGTAGCGCAGTGGCATCTGTAGCATTGTAGCGTCGATGCGTCTTCCCGCCCTCTTGCGCCCTTGTTGCATATTGTTCGGTCTTGCCCGCGCATATTCGTTCAGCGTCGATCTCGCCTGTATTCGACTTGTTCTTGACCTTTGTTCGACCTCTTGTCCGACCCCTTGTTCGACCTGTGCACGACCTGTGCTCGATCCTCTGTCCGACTTGTG
>CALNAE010000337.1 GCA_937874315.1 uncultured Bifidobacterium sp.
TAGGTGGCGGGGAAACCTTCGGAACCGTATCTGCCGACCTGCATGTTCAGCACGGTCCACCCGTCCGGCTTGCCGGTCTCATCATCGTGGGGCTTGTCCATGTCGATGACCGCCATGCCAAGACCGGGTATGACGGCGTACGCGTCGCCGTCGGGGCGGTGGGTGGAGTCGTAGTTCGGGTCCTCGCTGAGCCGCTTCCAGTTGCGGGCGACCTTGTTCGGGTCGGCCGGCGTGTAGCTCGCGTTGAACTGGAACTCGGTGGGCAGTGGTATCGGGTCGGCTTCGATCGGCTCGGGTATCGGCGTGACCGTCTGCAACTGTTCGGCCAACTGCTCCCGGTCACGCTCGTACGCGGCACGGTAAGGCGCGAACCGTACTTCATCTATTACCGTGATAACTCGTTTAGAAACGCTCTCTTCCTTAAACCATTTCCGTTTACCGCGTTTAAGGCCGAGTTTTGAAATCAAATCGCGCTGTTCGGTTTTTTTGAGTGATTCGATGATGTTGCTTAACGCATATCCTTTCGCGCAGATGGAGTCGATGATGGTTTGCTCGAGATCGGTGGTGTCGTCGGGATTACCGATGGAGACATCCGTGTATGGATCATCGCCATATTTCTCCCAAACGACGCATCCTGCCATAAGGAATGGCGAAGCTCCGTACTGTTTGATGAAATCAAGCAGCGGCTGGAATTCTGCGGGCTTTCGGTTGTCTCGCATTCGTACGTGCACGAATCGTCGGGCTACGGCGGCGTTGAGAGTGGTGATGACGTCGTTGTTTGTAGCTATGATGAATGTGCATTTGGGGGGAAAGCTCACGGCGTTCTCGCCGATTCGACGTGCGTTGACCTCATCTCCCGTACTGATTTTCTTGAGATATGTGAGTTGATCGATGCCGATCGTGTCAGCATCTTCGTCATAGGCCCAGAGTGCTCCGATTAGTTTTCCGGTTTCCTGTTGTGTTTCAAATCCTCCGTTACCTCGTTTGCCGCCTAGGATTCGCTGTGAATCTATGCTGGCGGTTAGCCTGGGGAATGATCTGCGAAGAGAGCCAAGAATGATTCCCTTGCCATTTCCCCCATTCCCATACAACACGTATGTCAGGTGTTTATATGGTTCGAGCAATGGCGTGGGGAAGAGCCGCGCGAGGTTTTGCGCTGAATGGCGGTCCGTGGTGATGTCTTCGAGATATTCAACCGCTTGGCGGCTTAGCTGTGTGTCGTAAGGCATGTCGATGGTGAGTTCGAAGGGCTGTTGGAAAAGCGGATTGGTGTCTTCGATTTTTGTCACTTTGCCGTTGACTCTTAGATATGCTCGATCTGTGAATTTAATTCCGTGCTTTACTCTGGCTGCTGATTTGGCGCATTCGACGCGCAGCTGCTCATTCCAGGGATAGTAGGCTCCTTTCGTTTTGACGTGGTATTCGTTTTCCAGGTTGCTGATAGCATGCCAGGTGTCGAGTAGGACGTTGCCGCCGGTCTGGTCGGTGTCTCGTACGAAGAGCGTTTGATTATCATCGCCGAGCAGCAGGGAATCGTTGCGGTAGTCCCAGAGTGCTTTTGCGTACCCATCGTCCGCATATGGCGTTGTTCTTCCGTTTCCCGTTTCTCGTTGGGGTATTTTTACGATCTGGCCGATTCTGTCGATGAAGCAGTGCGGTTCTTCGAGTGACACTGTTTGCATGCCATGCAGAAGCAAGCCGACGTATTGTGGCCCATTCGGGATTCGCGAGCAGCGGTGAGCACTGTAGTAATTCATTTTCCGCTTCCTGATGCTTTCTGACGTTTCTGACGGTTCTTGACAGCTGTTGTGTCAAGTTGTAAATCGTTGTGCTTATTGGTGTTTAGAGGGTTTCTTGACAGTACTGCCACTTCTTTTTCACCTTGTACTGTTCTTGTATATAGGTAGTTATTTTTTAAGTGGCAGGTTTTTTGATTTTTTATGGTGTGTTTCCGCTTGGTTTCAACGTTTTCGGCTTCTTGACAGTTGTCCTGTCAGTGAGCTGTCAGAAGTGTGGTTGAATGTTGGTTCTTGACATTTCTGACAGCTGTTGACAGTTGAACTGTCAAGTTGTAAATCGTTGTGCTGATTGGGTTCTAGGCATTTTCTTGACAGCTTGACAGTCTTTTTTGTGGATTAGTTACTGCAAGTAGTCGGCGAGTGCCGGGAAGTACTCTTTGAGAGCGGCTCGGTCCTCGGTTTTGATATTTTGCGCTGCGATAATGGTGTATATGTTGGCGGTATCCAGCAGACGTTCGAATATCACATTCCTGTCGTTAAGTGCACCGCTTATTTGATACAGGGCGTCCGCCATTGAATGCAGTTCGTTTGATGCTGATGTTGGTGGCATGATGTTCCTTCCTAGAAGTTGGGTTCTTCTTCTTCACTACCGTGCATTGATGGGCTGGCGGCG
>CALNAE010000338.1 GCA_937874315.1 uncultured Bifidobacterium sp.
GTAAGACGACGAGGACCACGCACAAGGCTGTAGCGCCCATGACGCACGATGACGCATTCAGCGTGATACGCCGCTGCCTCATCCAAAACAAAGGATCGTTACAAACCACACGCAGCACGAATATTGAATTGAAGATCCCTAATGATTGAGGCTTCACACCGATTCCGGTGTGAAGCCTCAATCATTAGGGATACCGCGACGTGGCTGATGCGAACAGACGTACATGCGACGAAATCGGTCTATACCAGTCAGGTATTGTCCGCCCACATCAGATATTTCAGATGGGCATGCCCGTCAGACACGCCCATCTGGTCGCATCCGGTACTACGCCTCGTCGTTCGCACCGTCATCATCAGCTGCATCATCGGCCGATGCAGTGTTCGTGCGCGGTGTCTGAGATGGAACTGTCGAATCGGCGGACGAACTCTTCACAGGCCCATCGCCAGCGGTCGATTCTTCGGCCGAATCTCCAACGACCGATGCCGTCACCAATACGCGCCCAGCATCGTCTGCCGTCGCCGCCGTATCCAGCGCCTCATCCGGCTGGAAGTCCTCACCCTTGAAAGTGAACTCTCCAAGGATGCCTTCGCCATCGGCGTCCACCAACACTCGCTGACCGTCGGAGAGCTTGCTCATGAGGATTTGCTCGGAGATGGCGTCCTCGATGTCACGCTGGATGACGCGGCGCAACGGGCGTGCGCCAAGCAGCGGATCGAAGCCCTTTTCGGCAAGCAGATCCTTGGCCCGATCGGTGAGTTCGAGCGCCATATGCCGTTCGAACAGCCGGTCATTGAGCTGGGCGATATCCAGATCCACGATCTGCCGCACCTGCGGCTCCGTCAACTGCTGGAACACGATGATGTCGTCCAACCTGTTGAGGAATTCGGGACGGAATTGCTGCTTGAGCTCGCTGGTGACCTGATCCTTCATCCGCTGGTAGCTCGACTCGGTATTCGAACCGAGATTGAAGCCGGTGTTGGCAGCCTTCGCAATATCGCGCGTACCCAGATTCGTCGTCAGGATGATGATCGTGTTCTTGAAATCGACCATGCGCCCCTGACCGTCGGTGAGATGACCGTCGTCCAATACCTGCAGCAGGGTGTTGAAGATGTCGGGATGGGCCTTCTCGATTTCATCGAAGAGCACGACGGAGAACGGCTTGCGACGCACCTTTTCGGTGAGCTCGCCGCCCTCTTCGTATCCTACGTACCCTGGAGGGGCACCGAAGAGACGCGAAGCCGCATACTTCTCCGAGAACTCCGACATATCCACGCGGATCAAGGCATCCTGATCATCAAACAGGAACTGCGCCAGCGCCTTGGCGAGCTCGGTTTTGCCCACGCCTGTGGGGCCGGCGAAGATGAATGAACCAGAAGGACGTTTGGGATCCTTCAGACCGACACGGGCGCGGCGAATCGAGCGAGACAAGGCCGATACGGCCTCGTTTTGGCCGATGATTCGCTTGTGTAGCTCCTTCTCCATGCCAAGCAATTTCTTCGACTCGGCCTGTGTCAGCTTGAAGACCGGAATGCCCGTGCTGCTGGAGATGACCTGAGCGATGACATCCTCATCGACCACCATCTTGACGTCGGAACCGCCTTCTCGCCAAGTCGCCTCCTTCTCCTTGCGTTCGGCCTCGAGCTTCTCCTGGCTATCGCGTAGATCGGCGGCCTTCTCGAAATCCTGATCCTTGATGGCCTGATCCTTCTGGGCGGAGATCTTGGCGACCTTCGCGTCCAGCTCCTTGAGCTCGGGTGGAGCGGTCAGACGTTTGATGCGCAACCTGGCACCGGACTCGTCGATCAGGTCGATGGCCTTGTCGGGCAGATTGCGATCCTGGATATAGCGCGCCGACAGTTCGGCCGCCGCCTGCAGCGCCTTGTCGGTGATGGTGACGTGATGATGATGCTCGTAGCGGCCCCGAAGCCCCTTGAGGATCTCGATGGTCTCGGCGACCGTGGGTTCGTGCACCTGAATCGGCTGGAACCTACGTTCGAGCGCGGCATCCTTCTCGATGTATTTGCGATACTCGTCAGTCGTCGTAGCGCCGATGGTCTGCAGCTCGCCACGCGCCAGAAGCGGTTTGAGCATGTCGGATGCGCCAAGCGCCCCGTCGGCGCTGCCCGCGCCCACGATGGTGTGAATCTCATCGATGAACAAGACGATATCGCCGCGTGTCTTGATCTCCTTGAGCACCTTCTTCAACCGCTCCTCGAAGTCGCCGCGGTAGCGGGAGCCGGCCACCATGGAACCGAGATCGAGGGAATACACCTGCTTATCCTTAAGCGTCTCGGGCACATCGCCCACATTGATCTTCTCCGCAAGACCCTCGACGACGGCTGTCTTGCCGACGCCGGGCTCGCCGATCAGCACGGGGTTGTTCTTGGTGCGCCGCGAGAGCACCACCATGACGCGTTCGATCTCATTCGTGCGCCCGATCACCGGGTCGAGTTTGCCCGCTGCGGCTTCGGCTGTGAGGTTGCGGCCGAACTGGTCCAGAATCGCGGAACCGGTCTGATGCCCCTTGTCCTGCACACCACCGGCATTGGCCAAATCTCCTTTGGCGCCTTCCTCAGACGAGCCTGAATTGCCGCGAATCATATCGATGGTCGTGCTGCGCAGCTCACCCAAATCAACGTCCATCTTGATGAGAACCTGTGTGCCTACGCCCTCGCCCTCGCGAATCAGGCCGAGCAGAATATGTTCGGTGCCGATATAGCTGTGGCCGAGTTGCAAGGCCTCGCGCAAACTGAGTTCGAGCACCTGCTTGGCGTGTGGGGTGAAGGGGATATGCCCGTTGGGCGAGGCGTTGCCCTTCCCGATCATTTCCTCCACCTGTTTGCGGGTGTCCTCCAATGTCACGCCTTTGGCAGCGAGCGCCTTGGCTGCGACGCCCTCGCCCTCGCGAATCAGGCCGAGCAACAGATGTTCGGTGCCGATGTAATTGTGCTGAAGGGCCCTGGCCTCTTCCTGCGCCAATACGATCACGCGCCTGGCACGGTCGGTAAACCGTTCGAACATGCTTGTCCTTTCATGAGTGTTAATCCACCTCACTCTACCGATTCGCGGTGACGTTTATTTCCGGGCCGTCTAGAATTGCGCTCAGAACGCAACGGAGAAGGCGATATGCTGGAAGAGAAAATCAGGAATCCGAAGCGGATATTCGAAGGATCTCAAGGAGCATCGCAATGCGTGCAGACGAGCTAAATCAGGCGAGACACGGCAACTGGGACGGCGATAACGGCGACAACTCCGCCGCCAATCCGCAGGGCGACATCGTCGTCGGGGTCGACGGCTCGAAGGAGTCCTTCGCGGCGTTGCGTTGGGCTTTGGACGAGGCGGGCATCAGCGGGCAGTCGGTGAACGCCGTATTCGGCTGGGCCACGTCGTGGGATATGGGCGCCGAACCGAAAACCGACGAAGAGTGGCGGCTCCTGCGCAAGCAGATCACCGACCGACTCCATGAATGGGTGGATACGGTATATAAGGCCGCGCCACAACAGCCGTCACACATCGACATGACCTCCGTAAGAGCCACCGGAACCGCAGCATTGCTGCAGATCGGCGCCAATGCCCAGCAGATCGTCGTGGGAAGACGCTCCCTCGGTCGCGTGATGCGTTGGTTCTCCGGTTCTACGTCCAGGGCACTGACCGAGGAATCAAGCGTCCCCGTGACGGTCGTGCGACTGCATGAACCCGACGAACGCAATGTGCGAGCCGACATCGCCGGCGCATTGACCCCCGCAGACACACACTCCAACTCACAACCATCTCAATCGGGCATCACCGATTCGCTTGTGGATGCCGTCGCTGCCAGACATACACGGTCGGTCTCGACCCCGTCATCGTCGACCCCGACCATCGTCGCTGGCGTAGACAGATCGCATGCGAGTACCCGTATCCTGCAATTCGCAGCCACGCAGGCTCTGCTCCATGACGTCGCGCTGCATGTCATCTTCTGCTGGCAGGTCAAGGAACTGGGCGTGGTCCCCGGATACGAACGCGCGGTGGCGCCCATGGATGTTAACCAGCGGTACGCGCAACGGCTGGTCGAGGAAATCGTGAGTCACGCCGGATTGGATACGAACCTCATCGTGCACGCTCACGCCTTCCACACCCCAGCGGCCAAAGGACTGATCGACGCCTCACGATATGCCAGTCAGCTTATTCTCGGGTCACGCGGT
>CALNAE010000339.1 GCA_937874315.1 uncultured Bifidobacterium sp.
ACCAGACGCGTTTGAGAAGCGGCTTCTTCGCCTTCTTCCGTGGTCCCTGCGGTTGGATTGGCTGTTGTATTGGCTGTTGAGCTTCGCTCATGATTATTCCTTCCCTTGTCCGGGTGTTGTCGCCCGGGAAAATCATAACGCGACACGCTGGTTTGGCGTGCTGTGTTTGTCTTGTTTCCGTCGTAATCTCAAATCACTTGTTCGAACAAAATGTGAAGGCGTTCGAACAAAGTGTGAAGATAATGTGATAGGGCTTGTCAATCCCGGTAAGAACGAACAAGCCCCGATGGAACACACCCGGAGGTGCGCGATGTAATCTTACTACTTCCTTTCTGTAATTCCGCGAGCCTTGTCGATTAGGCCAAAGGCATTGCCAAGCCCGAAGTGCTTGGCTAATGCGTCTATATCCTCGGTGGTCCAAGGTTGTAGGCCTTTGATCCTTGTGGATACGTAGCTTTGCGACCTGCCTAGCAGCTTTCCCACCTGTTCTTGGGAGAGTCCCTCGGCTTCGATCAGCCCGCGCGTGGTTTCCGCTATTACCTTTGTCGTGGCACTTACGGGTGCCATCTCATTGTTTCTAACCACGCCTTCACAATACCGCATATGCGTTAAATACGCAACACACGTCGCATTGTGAGATAAACCAAGACTTGAGCTTCGCGACACGCCGTAACGCATATGCGTTGACAATCACGACAAACATAGTAATCTATTAACTGTTCGTTACCGCATATGCGGTAGAAAGGAGAAACTACAATGGCGACATTCCAGGAGGCGATCTCTTCAGCTGTAAAAGCTCAGGCGGCACGCAACGGCCTGAAGAACAAGGACATTGCAGAATCGATGGGAATCAGTCGCGACGCGTTATGGCGGAGGCTCTCGAACCGGCTCACTTGGAATTCCGAGGATTTCGAAAAGCTCGCTCGCGCAATCGGTTTGGACAGCTCTTGGCAGCTGATGGATCTAGCTCGCGAAGAGCAGCATCTCGCGGCATGAAAAAGCCCTCGCAGCAACGAGGGCAAAAGAATCAAATCAGTTTCAAAGGAGCTGACATGACAGGTAACAGTATAGTCCAGGTGCCGTTCAACGGCCAGATCATAGAGGCGCAGAAGGAAGGCGACTCTGTTCTCGTCGCCCTGAAGCCGCTGTGCGAGAACATCGGAGTCGCATTCAACGGCCAGTTCGAGAGGTTGCAACGACAGCCATGGGCAGTTGTTCGTATGACACGAACAACTGGTGCGGACGGCAAAACGTACAACATGACGATGATCGACCGTCGAACCTTCACGATGTGGCTGGCGACCATCGACACAAGCCGGCTCAAAAGCGAGGCGGCCAAGGACATCGTGATCGCCTACCAGAAGGAGGCCGCCGACGCGCTCGACCGCTACTTCAACACCGGAGTGGCCGTCAACGAGCATCTCTTGAACGCGCAGCATCTCCGCCGCATGCAGAACATGGAGCTGCTCAAAGCCGCCGAGGGCCTCATCCATCCTGATTTCCTCGAAGCGAAGGCGCGCATCGTGCTGGCCCGCGAGACGGGGGAGATGCCCGAACTCGACCCGGCAAGCCGCCCGCTGTACGTGCAGGACTATCTGCATGAGCGCGGCATCAGAGGCAGGGCATTGGGCAGGATCGCCGGGACTTTCGGCAAGCAGCTCAAGCGTCTGTACGTCGCCCGGTTCGGCATCGCGCCCGACCGTGCCGACATCACCACCGGCAGCGGGCAGATACGCAAAGTTTACGCGTACACGGAAGCCAACCGCCCGCTGTTCGACCAGACGTGGGCCGTAATCAACCACTCCATCGAAAAGGCGGCATGAGCATGGACAAGCGCAAGTGGCTGTGCGAGCACGGGTATCTAAAGATCGCAAAAGGTCTGGAATGCATCTCAACCAAGGGTGTCGCCTTGGTGAGCGATGTGGACGAAGAACGACTCCGCAAGTTCTTCAAGTCCGGAGAGAAGACATTCCCGGACAATCTTGCCCGCGACATGAAGCGCGGCGCGCAGGGTCTCATGGCGAGACTCGGCTCCGATGACATTATCGAGATCCTTTACGCCATGGCACAGGAGGTAGCGGCATGAAGCGTCTAATCCCCGCGTCCGGATTGCTTGTGACCGGCATCCTGCTGGTAGGCAGTAACGCCACCATCACGCCACTGCGCAACATCCTCCTAGTCGCGGCCTACATCGCGCTCGCGGGTTGGCTGGCGCACGGTTTGACGGGGGGTGCGCGGTGAGAGAGCGCGTCCCATTCGACTTCTGGCCCGAGGCGGAGGCGATGAGGCACACGCCGTACCGCACGGTGACCACGTTCCGCAGTCACTACGGCGATCTGTTCCGCGCCGAAAACGATGGTGAGAAGGGCGGATATCTGGCGTCCGACCTCCAAGCGCGGACGGAGACGTTCCCCATGAGGCCGAAGAAGTGATCGAGTCGGAGTACATGCGTGAGATCGCGCGGGTTTACGCGGCGAGCAACGTTCCGCTCGCGGCCTTGGAAAACATAACGGAATTGCACAAGTTAGTGAAGGAAATACGAAATGAAAGCAATCAGAAAGCGTCTGATCCGGCTGGCTCTGCGCTGGCTGCGTGAGGACTACGAGTCGATCTCTGGTTTCGCTGAGGCGGACCGGATGATACGGGAAATGAACGAAACGTTGGAAGGAATGAAATGACAAGCATCGAACAGATGCCGGATAGCGAGTATTTCACACTCGACGCAATCGACCAGTCTGCGTTGAAACGGTTTATGGTTTCGCCGCTCGCATACGTCGATTACCTCGATCACGGGCTTGACGTTTCAAAAGCGTCGCTCGATTTCGGTTCCGCCGCTCACGGGTTAGTGCTCGGCTCGGGTGTCAAGATCGCGGTGAAACCGAATATGCGCACGAAGGAGGGAAAGGAGCGGTTCAAGGAGTTGGCTGGGTCTGGGACTTGGCTGCTTTCCGAGTCTGACGTGTTAATGGCAAATGAGATGGCCGCACGCAGTTCCAGCTATTTCAAAGCGATTCCAGGAAGGCCAGAGGTTGCGATCCTTGCCGATGACCCCGACACTGGATTGTCTCTCAAGGGCAAGGTCGATTGGCTGCCCGATGGCCCGGATGATGACGGTGTGCTGCGTATCCGTGATTACAAGACGACGCGTGATGATCCCCGTGATTTCGAGCGGACGGCTGCCCGTATGGGCTATCACATTCAGGCCGCGTTCTACATGCGACTCTACCGGCTGACGGGTTATACGGGGCCGCTTGGTTTCGAGTTCGTCGTGCAGGAGAAGACGCGGCCGTATGACTTCGCGGTGTGGCGGTTTTCGGAGGATTGCGACGAGATCGCTGTTGCCGATGCCCGGATTGGACGCGCGCTTGACGAACTGCACGGGTTCATGGCTGATTCGCCTGACGACTGGAAGCAGCGGATGGCTGGATATGGGCTGGATAAGACGCCTCGGGACATTGAGTTCACGGGGTGGCAGATGGATAAGGAAGATGAGGAGGCTGGGTTATGAGTGGCGAAACGAGAACGGTTTGGCAGCGGTTGGCTGACGCGCGGAAGCATATGTCGCTTGAGAAGAGCGGCAGCATGAAGCTCGGCGGCAGCAAGATCGGTTATGCCACCATCGATGACCTGTATTCGACGATCACAAGGTCGTTGACCGAGCAGGATCTTTGGTTGAACACGCCGCTTGAGGACAATCGGGTGCATGTCCGTGTGATCGACGTGCGCGATGGTCAGTCGTTGGAACTTCTGTCGTATCCGTGCGTGTTGACCGGTCGTGATGTCAAGGCTGACGCTGGCATGTGGACGAGTTGCAAGCGGTATGCGTTGACGTCCGCTTTCAATCTCGCTTCCGGTGACGAGTCGGACGCTGAACGCACGTTGGCGAAGGAGGAGCAGCGCAGGCAGCTTGGTTTCGTGCGGAAGAGCCGGTATGCGTCGGTGTCGGAATCGACGTTGACTGATATCAGAGCGTTGCTTGTGGAGTCCGGCGTCACGAATCCCAATGACCAGCGTGAGCGGGTTTCGAGCATCATCAACAGGCCGATAGCACGTTTGAGTGATCTCACATCACAGGCCGAGGCAGACAAGGTGGTTGACGCGCTGTCAAGTGCTGAGGGTTTCTCGACTCCACTGTCCGGTAAGGAGTCGGAGTGATGGAAGCGCTTAGAGAACGGATCGCACGAACCATTAAAAACTTCATCACCCTTCGCGACAAGTCATGCATCGACGACGTGTGTTTATTGTCGAGCGATCATCTTGACTCGGACATCAATGTCGTAGCCGAGAGCATCGCCGCGATGGTGACTGTCTCTTCGGAGCCGCCGAAACCACCGGAGCTGCCGGACGTGACCGGCATCGGCGACGCGTTTTACGCATCGAAGGACGGCAAGACCGCCGTCATGTTTCGCAGGTCGAGTATCGGAAATGAAATGTGGGCAACTGCGAGTTCGCCGTGGCTGGCGCGCGATGAATTCACCGGACATTACCAGCGGTTGTTGCCGCTCAGAACCATCACCGTAAACGGTGACGCACCCATGAAAACCAACAAGAAGAAGGAAAACTGATGAGCAACGAAACAACCTTGACGATCGTCGGAAATCTGACTGCGGACCCGGAGGTGAGGTCGGTGAACGGCGGTGACGTCGCGAATTTCACCATCGCCTCCACGCCTCGCACCTACAACAAAAACACCAACCAGTGGGAGGATGGCCCGGCGTTGTTCATGCGTT
>CALNAE010000340.1 GCA_937874315.1 uncultured Bifidobacterium sp.
CCAATTTTCCTTTCCATAGAACACGCAAGGCGCTACTGTCCGTCTGGAAGCCCATCCAACGTACGTACGCCATATATCGCCGCGATGTCGCTGCCGCTCGACAGAAATGTGATGCGGATCATCGCATGCTGCAAACCGTGTAACTGTCGCAAAATGTTCTGGGGAACCGCATAATATCCCCAATAGAACTGCTTGCTTGGCGCCGCGGCGTTGTCGTCCGGTGCATGGTGTCCATCCAATACGACATGGATTGGCGCCGCATCGGCATGGGGCGGCTGCCCTTTCATCGAATCTCGATCCCGGCCCGGGCTTGAATCGGCGGGGACACCCGTGATCAGCAGTTCGAATCGCTTACCCGCATCAGCCGCGGCGTATTCGACTGCCACGACGCTCTGGGTCGACTCGGCGTCGATGCGCAAATCATAGGAGAACCATCCTCCCGGTCCGGCGTCTCTGTAGGTTCTGCCCGAGAGGCTGGTGCTTCTCGAGTTTTCCGAATGGCGGAGGTGTGCGGTGACTTCCATGTTATTGCCCTGATCGGGGGTCACGGAATCATACGTGAGTGATGTGATCGATGCCGCGTGCGGCTTTGGACGATCGTTGGCGATTACGTCAATCGACTGTGGGAAATTCTGATCGACGATATTGAAGTACAGGGCGTAACTGCTGCGGTACAGCGAATAGTAGGGTTTCAATATTATGCGTGAGGCGGCGCCGTCCACGTGCCTGAACCTGAATGACCAGCTGGGGCCGAATGAGGGTTGTGGGGAAGCCGATGGTCGGGAAGAAGAAGCTTCATGGAGGCTCGAAGAATCGGGAACCGTGCCATTCACGCGAACCAGATTGTCGTCCAGGTGCTGCAGCCATTGCGAAGCGGATATGCCACGCGACGGCTTGATGACGGACTTCGCATGTGCCGACGCGTCGAAGTCCGCCATGCGAACCATCACTCCTGCGTAGGAGTAATTTGTCAGTGGATCAGTGTCGGCCAGCACACCGGCGAGAACGACTGGGCCGTACTGGAAGGCGGTCCAACATGCGTTGTCGGGTGCGGCGATTGACCGGAGCCTTGCTGGAAGCGTGTACGCAATACGCGTTCCTGCGCAGATCGGTACGGTCAACCATCCCGTTTCGTCTGTGCTCAGAGTTGAAACCGGTTGCGGTTTGCCGTCGTTTACCGTCAGCATCGCGTTTGTTGTCCATCGCGGCACGCGTAATTTGAGTTTAGATTGGCATATGTCGTCGTCCGTCGGCGTCTTGCCGTGTCGTGAGGTTGCGTTGTACAGAGCCCCGATTTCGAAGGTTATGGTCTCGTGTTCAGGCAATGCCGCGGTCTGCGTGATCTTCAAGCCATGTCGCTCGTCGGTAAACACCGAGGAGCGAAACATGTTGACATAAATGTCGTTCTCATCGATGAAATACATCGAGTCGTTGAGTTTCGAGAAGCCCTCCATTCCGGTGCCCTGGCAGCACCAGAACTCCCCGAACGGCGTGCCGAAGATTTTGGGATATCCCGCTTTCATAGGCTGGAAATAGGTGGTCATGCCGGTTTCGGGATGTTGCGAAGCGAGAACCGAGTTGATGAACGTGTGCTCGTAGTATTCGGAGTACTTCGCGTCTTTGGTGATCTGGAACAGCAGGCGGGTGAGTTTCAGCATATTGTGAGCGTTGCATGTTTCGGATGTGGAATTATTACGGTACCCGCCATCGGTGTCTCCGTGCTGCGTGGCATCACTCCATAATTCATCGGCCGCGTGGAAGTGTTCCGACTGCGAGTTGTCTCCGTTCGCGTATGAATGGTGCGTGACGACCATATCCCAGAACCGCTCAGCTGCCTCGAGATAGTGGTCGGGTTCTGTACGGGTGTCCCCGTTGTTTTTCAGTCCGGTGCCCCTCAGTGCGAGATAGTGACGTACCGCGCCGATGATCTTGGGTATGGTGGCATTCGCATGCTTGCCGTCAAGATTGTCGATTCCGTGGGCAAGCGAAACGAACAGATCCTCCTCGTCGAAGCAGCGTGCCGCCTCGAGATGGGTTGGATTTTGGGTGATCTGATACAGCTGGTACAACGCGTCATTCATTCCGCCGTATTCCGTGGAAAGCATGTCGATGTCGGGATGACGTGCGTGCCAGGCGACGATGAAATTGGCGAAATCGCCGGCGGCCGCAAGCGCGAGATTGCAAGTGCGCCGGTCCTTTGCATAGTCGTAGGCATGGATGAGGCCTTGTTCTACCTTGTGGAGATTATAAAACGGCACCAACAGACCATCTTTGCCCGCCGGGAGCGCATCGACATGGAATGCCGGCAGGAAACCGGCGTCGTCGGTGTCGTGGGTCGCAAAAGCCAGCTGAGCTTCACGTATGCCTTCAACCAGGGTCGTCAGTCGTCCCGCCAAAGCTCGTTTTTGATCGCCGTCGGCTATTGTCGAGGCCTGAGCCTGAGCTAGGGCGGAGAGATAATGCCCAACGAAATGCCCGGTAAATCGTACCGGTTGGTTCTGGCTGTCGGCATTGGTGGACCCGTCGTATCCGGACTCCCACCCGCCATAATTTTTCAGGCCGTCGGTACTGAGCCCGGAATTCCGTCGGAATTCAACCAGCAACCGGTCGATATCGAAGCTGAGTAGGTATCGGATCTCGAGCTCACCGGCATTGCGGAGGTATGGATCGGTGACCGTGACATCATGTAGATCAACGCTCTGTAGGGGCATGAAATCGGTTTTGGATAGTTGTAATGGCGTTGATTGAGTGTGATCCGTTTTCGGCGATTGCGGTTGTGCCGCCTCAGCGTGGAAGCCGGATTGTTGTTCCATATGGATTGCCCTCAGTTCTGCAATGGGTGGGAAACTCATCAACGATGGTGCCTGTCTCAGGGTATCCAGTGTAACTCTTGGACAAACAGGTATAGGTGGTTTTCGTTGGTTACTTGAGTGGTGCGGAAACTACTACGTTGGTTCCTGCGTTGTCGGACTATCCGTCAGTGGCATCAAGCCAGTAATTCCTCGGCCGTGGTCCTGTCTGTCACGAGCGCCGAAATCAGTTTTCCGGTCAAACAAGCACGAATAGCCGGTACTTTGATTTCTCCCCACGCTACGCCGATGACCAAAGGAATACTTTGCAAACGTTCGAAATCGATCGAGATGGTTCTGTCGCATAGGCTGGTGTGCACGTGTTGGCCATCGGCGGATATATGGTGCCCGCAGATGTGTCCCACTGCCTTTCGTTCTAGGATCTCATGTGCTATAGGTGGCTCGATATATGAATCGAAGATATGGCCTGATCTCATATTCGCCACAGCGCCCACGCCGACTAGAGCGATGTCTGCGG
>CALNAE010000341.1 GCA_937874315.1 uncultured Bifidobacterium sp.
GCGCAGGCACTATATCGGCGGTATTCGAAGCCGATCCGCCGTTCGCGGCACTCGCACTCGCGGTCGCACGAATGTCATCGGAACCGCTGACGGTAGAGACCGCCGTGGCATCGGACACATCACCGACACCGGGCCGCTGGAAGATCTGCGTTACGTCGATGAGATCCACGACCTGCTTGCCCAGACGCGAAGTGGCCATCTGCTTGAGTTCCAAGGTGTTGCGCATCGGCGGCACGTCGGCAATCAGATCGTTGGCCTGTTTGACGTGGAAACGCTGCTTCGTGGCACGCGCCCTCGCCCCGCGTGACAACCACGCGAGCTCCTTGCGGGCGAGATTGCGCCGACGATCCTCGCGCACGCCCGCCTGCCGATCGCGTTCCACGCGCTGGAGCATATAGGCGCTGTAGCCTCCTTCAAACGGCTCGATGGTGCCGTCATGCACCTCCCACATCGACTCGCAGACCTCATCGAGGAACCAACGATCATGCGTGACCAACAGCAACGCGCCCTGGCCCTGTGACCAGCGGTGTTGCAGGTGTTCGGCGAGCCAGTGAATGGTGACCATGTCCAGATGGTTGGTCGGCTCGTCGAGCGCGAGGATGTCCCACGGCCTGAGCAATAGCCGTGCGAGATCGACCCGGCGACGTTGGCCACCGGACAGTGTGCCGACCCGCGCCTCGAGATTCATGCCGCCGAGCAGCGCTTCGACGATCTCGCGGGAATCCGAGTCGGACGCCCACTCGTAATCGGCCCGGTCTTCAAGCGCCGCATGCCTGAGCGTGGCGTTGTCATCGAGGCCGTCACGCTGATCGAGCATGCCGAAGGTGAGTCCCCCACGTCGCGTGACCTGGCCGGAATCCGGCTGCTGAAGATTGGCGAACATGCGCAGCAACGTGGACTTGCCGTCGCCGTTGCGCCCGACGATGCCGACGCGGTCACCCTCGAAGACGCCCTGCGTCACATCGGTGAATACGGTGGTGGTGGCAAAGCTCAGGGAAACATGGTCAAGTCCAAGGTCATACGTCGGCATAATGCACCAATGTAGCGCCGCCTATGGGCACCGGGCGAAGATCAAGGAAGGGACACAGCGGTTGGGTCGGCCGATGAGAACCGGCCAACGGTAGGGTCGAAGCCTTCGACGCACGCCGCTTCCGGTCGATTTCTTAGGCTCTCAACGCCTGGGCGCAGGTGTTGCAGCGTGCGGCGAACGCCGAAAACACCTGCTCGGCCAGCGGCTGCACCTGAGGATCGTATTGCGCGAAGTCATCGCGGATTTTGGCGATCTGGGACTTCTTCAGTCCTTTGATCATCGCCGGTTCCTCGAGCCATTCGTCGAGCAGGATCTGGGTCACCTCGAGATGGAACTGCAGGCCCAAGGCGGACGCCATACGAAACGCCTGATTCGGTGTGGATTTGGATCGGGCCAGCAGTTGAGCGCCTTCCGGCACCGAGACCGCATCCTGATGCCAATGCAACACGTCGATCTGTTTGCCCCACATCGGGAAATAATCATGCTTCGCGACGTTGAGGATGGGCCCAAAACCGACTTCGCGATCCTTCCCGCTGACCAGTTTGGCTCCCATGGCCTTGGCGATGATCTGATGCCCCAGACACACGCCGAGTACGGGCTTGCCGGTGCCGATCGCCGCACGGACGAGTTTCGTCTCGGCCTTGAGACCGGGATGCTCATCAACATCCTCGGCCCCCATCGGACCGCCCATGATGACCACGCCGCACAGTTCGTCGAAGGAGGGCAGATCGGGTTTCTTTTGATCGACGATATTCACGATCTCGGTGGGTAAATCGAGGTCTTCGAGATTATCGAGGATACGTCCCGGTTTCTCCCAGGGAACATGCTGCACAATCAGTACCTGCGGTGAAGTCATGCCCCTATCATGGCATTGCCCCTGCGACACCACGCGCACGAACCACATACGGACCGCGCAGGGACCGATATCCTTCAACATCATTGTCTGGCAACGCCGATACCCTCACATGTATGAGCACCGCAGGAAAACCGCTTGATTCCAGTATTTCTCTTGCTTCTTCGGCCTCCGCGTTGAAGTTGTACGACACCGCGTCGCATACGACCTCGGCATTCGTGCCGCTGGTCGCGGGCAGGGTGGGTATCTACGTGTGCGGCGCCACGGTGCAGAGCTCCCCGCATATCGGTCATATCCGTGCGGCAGTGGCGTTCGATGTCGTACGCCGGTGGCTGATGCGCCTTGGGTATGAGGTGACGTTCATCCGCAACGTCACCGATATCGACGACAAGATCCTCGACAAGGCCGCCGCCGCAGGACAGCAGTGGTGGCACCGGGCCTATCTCTACGAGCGCGAATTCACCAGAGCCTACGATGCCTTGGGCGTGCTGGCGCCAAGCTACGAGCCACGTGCGACCGGCCATATGGCCGATATGCTCGAATTGATCCAACGCATCGTCGACAACGGCCATGGCTACGTGGTGCGCGACGCGGACGGCAACCCCACGGGCAATGTGTATTTCGACGTCCCCAGCTGGCCGCAATACGGCGAGCTCACCCATCAGAAGCAGACGGCGGACGGCGAGGACGAGGCGGCACGCGTCGCCGACAACATGGGCCCGAGCGTGGACAGCACCGGCGAGGATATATACAACCCCACCGATCCGGCCGACGCCTCGCCCGATAAACGCGATCCGCGCGACTTCGCACTATGGAAGGCTTCGAAGCCCAGCGATCCGGCGACGGCCCGGTGGAACACGCCGTTCGGCACCGGCCGACCGGGCTGGCATATCGAATGCTCGGCGATGAGCCACCGCTATCTGGGCGACATGTTCGACATCCACGGCGGAGGGCTCGACCTACGCTTCCCCCACCACGAGAACGAGATGGCCCAGACCAAGGCGGCGGGCTGGCGGTCGGCGAACCGGTGGATGCATTCGGCCTGGGTAACCGCCAAGGGCGAGAAAATGTCAAAATCGTTGGGCAACGGTCTGTCCGTGCCACAGGTGCTGGCCAAACACTCACCTTGGGTGGTGCGCTACGCGCTGGGTTCCGTACAATATCGTTCGATGCTTGAATGGTCCGATCAGTCGCTGACCGAGGCACAGGCGGCCCACGAGCGCATCTCCAACTTCATCGAACGCGCCGGTACCGCGTTGGGCGGGCAACCTGCGCGTGAGGCGATTGTCGCCATCGGCGCGGACGATCTGCCACAGGATTTCGTGGCCGCCATGAACGACGATATCAACGTCTCGGGTGCCGCTGCCGCGATATTCACCGCGATCCGTTCCGGCAACACGACGCTCACGAGGTTGTCCGAGCGACCAGATGACGTCGAAGCCCAGCAAGCCGCGAGTCGTGCGCTCGTCGCCGTGCGGGCCATGCTCGATACCTTGGGACTCGATCCACTCGCCGAGCCGTGGAACAACGACGGTGCGGGCGCCGGGAACGCACCTGGCACCGCCGATGGCGAGCATGCGGCGTTGGATGCACTGGTCAACGCTCAGCTCGAGGCACGGGCGCAGGCTCGTTCGGCCAAGGATTTCGCCGCCGCCGATGCCATCCGCAACGGGTTGAACGCGGCCGGCATCGAGATCGAGGACGGGCCCCAGGGTTCATCGTGGAGCCTGCGCTGAGATCCACGGCGTCGAATCGTGGCCGTTAAGGTGCGGCTGTCACGAAAGTCACAGCTGTCGCCACGCTCGCGCCACGCCCTCTTCGACGCTCTCTGGTACGCGGCTCTCAGCTTGTTCGTGACATGACGTCTCGCAGACATCGGAATCTTGCCTTCCATCAGGCAGGTTTCGCGCTCAAAGTACCCGAGGCACCAAGTTACGCCACGCGATCAAACTATCTGAAGCACGTCGCCGAATTCAGCTTCTCCGCATGAACGGCTAAACTGAATCGCATTATGGCAGCATTTAGTTCTTTGACAGACCGGCTTTCGAATGCCTTCAAGCATCTGAAAAGCAAAGGCAAGCTTTCCGAAGCGGATATCGACGGTACGATCCGTGAGATCCGCCGCGCGCTTCTCGACGCCGACGTCGCGCTCGACGTCGTGCGTCCCTTCACCGCACGCATCCGCGAACGGGCACTCGGTGAGGAAGTCTCCAAGGCCCTCAACCCAGCACAGCAGGTCGTGCAGATCGTCAACGACGAACTGACCTCGATCCTGGGCGCCGGCGTCGATCGACCACTCAATTTCGCGAAAAAACCGCCGACCATCATCATGCTCGCGGGTCTGCAGGGTGCCGGCAAGACGACGCTGGCGGGCAAACTTGGCTATTGGCTGAAAGATTCCGGGCATACGCCGCTGCTTGTCGCCGCGGATTTGCAACGTCCCAATGCCGTGACGCAGCTCCAGGTCGTCGGTGAGCGAGCCGACGTGCCGGTCTACGCCCCCGAAAAGGGCGTGCAGGCCGATGGCGGGGAGTCGGTATCCGCCCCGGGCAACACCACGGGAGACCCGGTGCAGGTCGCCCGCGATTCCATTGCCGTGGCGAAGACGAAGCTCTACGACACCGTGATCATCGATACCGCAGGACGACTGGGTGTCGACGAGGAGCTGATGCGCCAGGCGCGCGATATTCGCGATGCCGTGCACCCCAACGAAATCCTGTTCGTCATCGACGCGATGATCGGCCAGGATGCCGTCAAGACGGCACATGCCTTCGACGAAGGCGTGGATTTCACCGGCGTGGTGCTTTCCAAGCTCGATGGCGACGCCCGAGGCGGTGCCGCGTTGTCGGTCGCCAGCGTTACCGGCAAGCCGATTCTCTTCGCTTCGAACGGCGAGGGTCTCAAGGACTTCGAGGTCTTCCACCCGGACCGCATGGCCTCGCGCATCCTCGATATGGGCGATATCCTGACCCTCATCGAGCAGACGCAGCGCGAATTCGATGAGGAGGAGGCCAAGCAGGCCGCGCAGAAGATGTCGCAGGGCACCTACGGTCTCGATGACTTCCTCTCCCAGCTGCAGCAGATGCGCAAGCTCGGCTCGATGAAAAGCCTGTTGGGCATGATTCCCGGCATGGCGCAGCACCGCAAGGAACTCGAACAGCTCGACGAGCATGAGATCGATCGGACCGAGGCCATCATCCACTCGATGACGCCCGCGGAACGGCGGGATCCCTCGATTATCGACGGTTCGCGTCGCGCGCGTATCGCCTATGGCTCGGGCAACGCGGTGTCCTCGGTCAACGGGCTGCTCCAGCGGTTCGAGCAGGCCGCCAAAATGATGCGACGTATGTCGAACAAGGCCGGCATGGGCGGCATCCCCGGATTCGGTGGACCGGCGGCATCGAATAATCGCAAGGGCGGCAAGAAGCGCAAGAAGGGTTCCAAATCCGGCAACCCCATGAAGCGTGAAGCCGAGGAACGCGCGTTGCGCAACAAACTGTCCGGCAAGGGCGGTTCCGGCGACGACGGCGGCTCGGCGTTCGCCAAGAAACCGCAGAATCCGGCTTTGCCTCCTGAGTTGCAGCAGGCGCTCGGCCAGAACGGCGCGGGTGCCGAACTACCGCCGAATCTTGGCGGCGGACTATCCGGTTTGTTCGGCTGATCGCCGGACGGCGTATCGATGACAACGGCATTATCCCTTATGCTGCTCGCGGCCATGGCATGGTGGTCCTTGCGCTGGATTCCCGCAGGGGCCGACGGCCGGATGCCATTGCCGTTTCTCATCGCGTTGATCCGCTTCCTGTGGATACCGGTTATGCTGGTCGCGGCGTTCGCCGCGGCACAACGATATTGGGGACTTGCGTTCACCGGTTTGGCGCTGGCGTTGCTGTTCCTGCAGGGGACGTCGCCGTATTACCATCATCCGCTCGCCCGGCGCGGCCAGCGTGCGGACGTCGATGACGTCGATATCGTCAATGATGTCAATGATGTCAATGCCAATGTCCGCGACGACGGCGCTCAATCGGTTTCCTCGCTCAATGTCATGACGCTGAACTGTCGTTATGGTCATGCCGATGCCGCACAGATCGTGCATACCGTGACGGAACACAACGTCGACGTGCTGGCGTTGCAGGAGCTTACCGAATCTCTCATAGGGCGACTGCAGGCAGCGGGACTGCAGGAGGCGCTCCCCTACCGGCAGCTTGGCGAGCCCGGGCCGCAGGACAACGGCGGATTCAACGGCATCTGGACGAGGTATCGACCGCTGCGCTCCACCGCAGAATCCATATCCATACCCGCGGCGCAGGTTCCCGCGATCACGCTACCCGCCGTCACCGCCACAGCACTACCCACCACTGCACTACCCGCAACCACCGCCACGATCACCCTGGCCAGTGCCCATCCCAAGTCTCCCATGCGAGGCTGTAGGCAGTGGTCCGAAGGCATCATGGCCCTGGCCGCACTCATACCGAGACCGAATGACGACCACGGTACCGATATCGGCCGCGCCGCGGATACCCTTGGCCGGAATGATCCGGGCGAAACGGCACCCGCACCAGACGCGCGGGCCGTCGTCGTCATGGGGGATCTGAACTCCGACTACGACCACCCCAGCTTCCGATCCCTACTGCGCGCCGGGTACCGCGACGCCGGGCTCGAACGAGGCCGGGGCCCGCTGCACACCTTCCCCGCCTGGCTGCACTGGCCCGGACTCGATCTCGATCATGTGCTGCTCGGCGGCGGGACCGACGCGTACGACCTTACGGCGACGCGCATCGACGGCAGCGATCATCTGGCGCTGAACGCAACGGTCGCCATCTCACCGGTTACGGCACGGATGAATGCGTATCAACCAGACCGACGGCCGCGCCGGCTATGGCACCGTTAATCACGTCACCTATCGGCACACCGTCAACTCGCCACACCACCGGCCACCAGCCTGCCCGGCGACACCCACACCACCGACCACCTCGTTCGGCACAGGATACACGGCGCCGTCGGACGGGTCTCCAGCATGCATTGTCCACGTGCCCGCATCGCCGGCCACCAACCTGCCGGCCAAGTGGCGCTATCCACCCCTGTGATGTATAATGCTCAGGTTATTCATGGGCGCACGGCCCTCTCATCCTGCGCTTATGAGGAACACGTGGGTTCGAGGATTCCGTGCCCCACACAGAAGCCCGTAACCCGCACCGCAATACCAAGGAGAGCCATTTTGGCAACCAAGATTCGTCTGAAGCGACTGGGCAAGAAGTTCTATGCCTATTACCGTGTGGTCATCACCGATTCGCGCAACAAGCGCGACGGCCAGTCCATCGAGGAGATCGGCGTCTACGACCCGAACAAGCAGCCCTCGCTGATCCAGATTGATTCCGATCGCGCCCAGTACTGGCTGGGTGTCGGCGCACAGCCTTCCGCGGCAGTTTTCAAGCTGCTGAAGATCACCGGTGACTGGCAGAAGTTCAAGGGCATCGACGGTGCCGAGGGCACGCTGAAGGTCGCGGAGGAGACTCCGGACGCCGAGGCTCGTGTCGAGGCCGTCGAGGCTCAGGCGCAGAAGATCAAGGCCGCGAAGTCCGCAGCCGACGCCAAGGCCGCAAAGGCCAAGGAAACCGCCGCGGCGGAAGCTCCGGCTGAGGATAAGGCTGAGTAACATGCTCGCGCAGGCCGTACAGCATCTGATCAGTAACATCGTCGATTTCCCCGACGACGTTTCGGTGAAATCCCATGAAAACGCGCGCGGCGAACTGCTGCGCGTACGGGTGAACCCCGAGGACGTCGGTCGTGTCATCGGTCGCAATGGCCGTACCGCCAACGCGATTCGCACCGTGGTGCAGGCGTTGTCCGATCACAACGTGCGTGTCGACATCATGGATGTGCGTCGCTAATGGCGCATGACGCCCATGAAGACCCTCAGCGGCTCGAGCTGCTGAGGGTCTGTCGTATCGGGCGGGCCCAAGGACTCAAGGGCGAAGTCACCGTGCAGTCCTTTACCGACGAGCCCGAAGAGCGTTTCGCGCCCGGTTCCACGCTGTTGAGCAAGGACACCGAACGGCGCTATGTCGTGGCGGCGTCCCGAACATTCAAGAACCGCTGGATTCTGCGCTTCGAAGGCGTCGAAAACCGTGACGACGCCGAGGCCTTGAACGGTTTCGAACTGTACGGACGAGCCGAAGACCCCGAGCGCATGGCCGAAGACGACGAGTGGTATCCCAAGGATCTCATCGGGCTCGAGGCCCGTCTCAGTGAACCCAATATGCTCGGCATCCCGGGCGAACGAGTGCTCGGCAAGGTCGTCGATGTCATCGATGGACCGCAGTCGCTGCTTAAGATTCGTCTGGACGCGTCGCTGGCAACCGCGGACGAGCGCACCGCTCTGGTGCCGTTCGTCGAAGCATTGGTTCCGTGCGTCGATCTCGGCGCACGATATCTGACCATCGATCCACCCGGAGGCCTTATCCCAGGATTGCAGTAACGGCGCGACCGCCGCCGCACCAAGCCATTCTCGTGCACGACATCACTCACGAATGACATCACTCACGAATGACGCCGCCCGCAAATGACGAATGACGAAATGATCGCGATACAGTCGATACGACCACAGTCCCCATAAGAAGCCGACGGCGGCCCAAGGAGATGTGGCATGACATTGATCGTTCATTACATGCGTAGGCATTGGGCCATGGCGGTGATATCTGTCGTGTTTCTCACGCTGGAAACCGTCAGTAACCTGCTGCAACCGACACTGATGTCGCTGATCGTGGACGACGGCGTGGCCCATCACAGCGTCGCGCTCGTCATGCATTGGGGTTGGATCATGGTCGCGGTGGCGATCGCGGGTGCCGTCGGCGCCATCGTGCGCAGCATCTGCTCCTCTCGCGTGGCCCAGCTGGTCGGGCGGGATATTCGTTCCGACACCTACCGCAAGGTCATGGCGCTGTCCTTCGAATCGATCTACCAACTGCAGCCGGGCGCCATCATCACACGCATCACCAACGACGTGACGCAGATCCAGAACTTCACGCAGGGCCTGCTGCGCGTCATGCTCCGCTCGCCAATCACCTGCATCGGAGCCATCGCGCTGATCATCATCCAGATTCCCAGTCAGACGCCGGTGGTCGCGGCGGTGCTGTTGGTGTCCGCGGTGTTCATCGGGTTGAATATGACGCGCAGCTTTCCCCGCTTTCTGGTCGTGCAACACGCGCTGGACACGCTGGGAACCATCAGCCGCGAGTTCCTGCGTTCGATCCGCGTGGTCAAGGCATTCGGCGCCGAGCGGCAGGAGGCCTCGAAATTCGACGCCGCCGCGCAGGGGTTCGCCACGGCCAACACTAGGGCCGGGCGGGTCAACGCCACCTACGGCCCGCTGATCAATCTCGCCGTGAACGCGGGCATCATCGCGTTGCTATGGATCTCACGGGCGCAACAGGCTGGACATATCGGCGCGCTGATGGCCTCGATGAACTATATGACGCAGATTCTCTTCTCGCTCAGCAGCGTGGGCACGATTCTCAACGCCTCCGTCCGCGCGAAGGCGTCGGTGCATCGTATCGGAGAGATCTTCGCGCAGCCGGACGAGGCGCGTGTGCTCAATGACATCAGCGATGTGCTCGACGTGCCGGAGCGCGGCACGTCATCGAATTCCTTCGCATCAGGTCGGGCATCCACACCGGCGCTGCGCATCGCCGATCTGTCGTATCGATACGTCAACGCCGCCGAAGACGCGCTGCATGACGTGTCGCTTGTCGTACCGCAAGGCTCGATGCTCGGCATCATCGGCGCCACGGGTTCGGGCAAATCGACGCTGGTCAACATGCTGCCGCGTTTCTACACGCCGAGTCATGGCGTCATCGAACTCGACGGTCGCGATATCGCCGGCATCGACGTCGCCAGATTGCGCAGCCGCATCGCCTTGGTGCCGCAGCAACCGACGCTGTTCTCCGGTTCGATCCGCTCCAATGTATGCTGGGGCAACCCTGAGGCCACGCCAGAACAGCTGAGACGGGCCATGGCACTGGCGTGCGCCGACGACTTCGTCGACCCGCTCCCCCACGGCCTCGACGAGCAATTGGGTCAAGGAGGCGTGAATCTCTCCGGCGGGCAAAAGCAACGGCTGTCTCTGGCGCGGGCGTTGGTCAGAATGCCCGAGGTGCTGATCCTCGATGACTGCACGAGCGCACTGGACGCCGACACGGAACAACGCGTGCTGACCCATCTGCGCGAGCTGTCACGACATAACCGCACGCTGACCGTGCTGCTGATCTCCCAACGCATCGCTACGGTGCGACGCTGTTCAAGCATCGCGGTGATGGACCGCGGCACGGTGGTCGCGACCGGCGACCATGACCGGCTGATGCGGGAATCGGCCCAATACCAAGCGATCTACGATTCACAGATCGGCGGCCACGCCTCGATTATGCAGAAGACACGGACTCAGAAAACACAGGCTCAAAAGGCGCGATCATGGTGACCCCACTTCGTTCGAGCGGCGCCCCCATGGGCGGGCGACAGTTCGGCGGCGGGCTGGCGCGGCGCGGCGCGGCCGTGGTCAAGCCCAAGGATCTGCGCGGGACGCTGCGCCGGCTATATGACGCCACGGCCGACCAGCACACGGCGCTGCTCCCGGTGTTCGCGCTCTCCGGTCTGGTCTCCGGATCGGCGGTTATATCCCCGCTGCTGGTCGGCAAGGTCGTCGGACTTATCTCCCACGGCAAGTCGATCGTCTGGATGCTGCTGGCCCTGGCCGCCGTGTACGTCGCCGACTGGCTGGTGAATCTCGGGCAGCAATGGCTGATGGCCTCGGTCGGGCCGAAGATGGTCCTGCACCTGCGGACCGCGTTGTTCCACGCGCTCGAGAGGCTGCCCTTACGCTTCTTCGACCGTCACCAACACGGCGAGCTCATGAGTCGCCTGACCAACGACGTCGACAACATCAGTTCGACGATCTCCGATTCGCTGGCCAATCTCATGACCTACGTCTTCACCATCCTCGGTACGTTGTGCTGCATGGTATGGCTCAGCCCCCTACTCACCGCCGTATGTCTGATTCCCGTGGCGTGTATTTTCGTGCTCGCAAAAATCGTGACCACACATACCCGGCCGCTCTACGCCAAGCAACAACAGGTGTTGGGCGAGCTCGACGGGCATATCGAGGAGAGCGTGACCGGCATTGCCATGGTCAAGGCCTATGGGCAGGAGAGCCGCACCATCGAGGACTTCGAGCGGCTCAACGAGGATCTGTGCGCCACCGGCAGCCGCGCCCAGATCATCAGTGGCTTCCTCATGCCGCTGTCGCGGGTCATCAATAATTTCGGCTTCCTCATGGTCGCGATCGTCAGCGGCATCATGGCCGTGGACCATGACATCGACCTCGGCGTCATCACGAGTTTTCTGCTCTATGTGCGCCAGTTCTCCGAACCGTTCATCAATATCGCCAGCATCTACAACACCCTGCAGACCGCGGTGGCAGGGGCGGAACGCATCTTCCAGATCATGGACGAGCCGACCGAGCCGACCGACCGTCCTGACGCGCTCACCCTGACGAATCCGCGGGGCGCGATTCGATTCGACCATGTCGACTTCGGCTACGACACCGGGCGCCCGGTGCTGCATGACATCACGCTCGACATCCCGGCGGGCTCCAGCGTGGCCTTCGTGGGTAAAACCGGCTCGGGCAAAACCACCATGGTCAATCTGCTCACGCGCTGCTATGACGTCGATGGTGGGCGCATCGAGCTCGACGGCCACGATCTGCGCGACTATCGACTGCAGGATCTGCGGCACTCCTTCGGCACGGTGCTGCAGGACCCGTCGCTGTTCGCGGACACCGTGGCGGCGAATATCGCCTACGGTCGGCCCGAGGCCAACCGCGCGCAGATCGAAGCCGCCGCCATCGCCGCCGGGGCCGACGGCTTCATCCGACGTCTGGAACATGGCTATGACACGCTGCTCGGCGGCTCGGATACCACGTTGAGCCAAGGCGAATGCCAGCTGGTGACCATCGCACGGGCGCTGCTGAACAACGCGCCGATCATCATCCTCGACGAGGCCACCAGTTCCGTCGATACGGTGACCGAGCAGTCGATCCGTTCGGCGATGATTCGCATGACCACCGGTCGCACCAGCATCGTCATCGCCCACCGGCTCTCGACCATCCGCGATTCCGATCTCATCGTCGTACTCGACGACGGCCGAATCCTGGAGCAGGGGTCGCACGAGGAGCTGATGGCGCGCGGCGGCATCTACGCGCACATGGTGGCCACGCAGAGCGCCGAGGGGTGAAAGCGGTTACGGGTTTTGGGGTTACGGCTGTCCGATGGTTACCCATGGTTACCGAAGGCGAAGATGGGTTAGCGAGGGTTATCCAAGGGGTTGCTGCTACCCGATGATTACGAGAGGGGGTGGTTACTTAGGGCTACTCATGGTTACCGAAGACCACCAAAGGCGAAGAGGATTACCGAAGGGCTTGATGACCGGGAGCTGCCGGAAACGAGGATCCAAGAGGAAGAAAGGCTGAGAAAGGTCGATTAGCACTGGGTTCCGGCGGTTTCAAGGTTCTGGTGGCTCCAAGATTACGGAGTCTCCAGGGTCCCAGGGTTCCGGAAATCCTGCAGGGTTCCAGAGGTCCTACAAAGTTCACAAGATTCGGAAGTCCCAGTGTTCCAGAGGCTCCAGGAGATTCAGCCCGGCCGCGCCGCAAAAACGTCGTTCGGCGAATCGCCCCTTCCTCCCCAGCTCGTCCGCGCGCACTCGGTTGCATGTAGCTTACCGACCAACAGATTCTTGGGACGTTGCGCTGACCCCACGCTGTCGTAGGGTATGCGGTATGGATATCGATATCGTAAGCGTGTTTCCCGAGTACTTCGACGTGCTTAATCTGTCGCTGCTGGGCAAGGCGCAGGAGCACGGACTGGTGACCATCGCCGCGCATAACCTGCGCGACTGGACCCATGACATTCACCATTCCGTGGATGACACCCCGGTCGGCGGCGGAGCCGGCATGGTGATGAAGCCCGAGGTCTGGGGCGAATGCCTCGACGAGTTGCTCGGATTCAATGCGCATCGAGATGGCGTTGCCGCCGCGGATACCACAGGTATCACAGATGCTGCAAGTGCTGCTGATGCTACCGGTATCAGTGATGCCGGCGATGATGCCGGTGTTGTCGACGTTGCAGGGAGTGAAGATACTGCAGGTACCGCAAATGCCGACAACGTTGACAACGTTGCTGGTGTCAACGATGATGCGAGTGTTACCGGTGGTAGAGATGATGCCAGTGTTGACAGTGTTGTCGACGTCGACAATGTTACCGGTATCGGCACTGTTACCGGTGTCGGCAATGTTAC
>CALNAE010000342.1 GCA_937874315.1 uncultured Bifidobacterium sp.
GCGAATATGTGTTTCCGGATAAGACGGATGGGTTTGCGGACGATGATGCGGGTGTCGTCGAACATCAATCTCGTCTGCGACGCAACCTCTCCTATCGCTCGGCCCTGCTGGCTTGCGCGGCTCGTGCTGATGCGGTCGTCATGGCACTTGGAGAACCTTCGTGGATGTCAGGTGAGGCGGCGAGCCGCACTGATATCAGGTTACCGAAGGAACAGATCGATCTCTTCAATGCGGTCTACGAGGTCAATCCGCATATCGTCGTGGTATTGACCAATGGTCGTCCGCTGGATCTCGGTGCCATCGACAGAGCTCAGGCCATCGTCGAGACATGGTTCCTCGGGACGGAAAGCGGCGCCGCCATAGCAGATGTGCTCTATGGCGACGTCAACCCTTCGGGGCGGCTGTCCATGTCGTTCCCTGAGAATGTCGGACAGGTACCGGTCTATTACAACTCAGATTCAACCGGCCGCCCTTCCACGTTGGCGCCACATGAAAAATATGTCTCGAGGTATCTTGATGCAACCAACGAACCACGGTATCCGTTTGGATATGGGCTGAGTTACAGCCAGTTCTCTTATGGGGCGCCCGTAATGTCCTCCTTGGCATTCGACACCAACCACCCCCTGCATATCGATGTTGACATCACTAATACATCATCTACCGACGGCATCGAGGTGGCACAGCTCTATGTTCGCGATTTGGTGGCACAGGTGGTTCGGCCGATGCGTGAGCTGAAAGAGTTCCAACGACTATCGATCCCCGCGCATAGTACCCGCACGGCGCATTTCACTCTTGCCGAGTCGGATGTGAGATACGTTCATCCCAATCTGCAGGAGTATAGCGATCCTGGTGCTTTCGATGTTTGGATTGGCGCCAATAGCCGTGATGTTGGTGCGGCCATTCGTGTCGAGTTGCGCTGAGGACATATTGCGCGCGAAGTTTCACATATAGAAAGCGGCACCATCCATTGCGATGATGCCGTCGGGTCATTTTCCCCTGCAGAGTCGATGTACTGCTGCGCAGGCGGATGGTGGTCCGTTCTTATCAGATAAGGTGACTTCTCATGAACCACTGGAACTTTTCAAGGTCTTGTACATGGTCCTGTATGATGTTCGAGCTGATCACATCGAGCTCGTCAAGCTCTTTGATGGCCTTGCGGTCGTCTGCGATGAAGGAGTCATAAAAATTGCACAAGGCTTTCAGATAGTCGATGGTGGAGTGACGCCCTGTCAAATCCAGGCCTTTCCAAGTGCGATTGCGCATAATATCGTCTGGCCGGCCTTCGGCGCTACCGCCTAATGTGGCGATACGCTCTGCGGTCTCGTCGGCTTGATTGCGTACGATATCAATCTGGGGGTCCAGCATTTCGTGAACGGCGATGAAATCAGGACCGGTCACATTCCAGTGGGCGTGCTTCAGAATGAGTGAAGCCTCCTGCTCTTGGCTTAAACGGTTCTGCAAAATTGCCACGATTTTTTCAGAAGTTATCTCATCAAGTCCTGGGACTAGAAACTTAAGTTCCATATCTATATCCTTTCTACTTTGCAGTATAACAACTCCAGTATAGCTAGGAAACCCTCTGATGATGTAGACTCTGGGTGAGGGCTCATTGTTGATCGTTGGAGTCGTTGGTGTCGGTAGCCTTGTCGGCATCGCCAGCCGCGGGCCGCGCCTTCTTGGAGCTTTTGCGCACCTCGATGGTTTCGATACGGCGGTTGTCCACTTCGGTGACGACCATGTCATAGCCGTCGGCGGCGTGCAGTACTTCGCCGACGCTTCCCATGGTGCCCGTGTGGGCGAGGAAATATCCCGCCACTGTTTCGTATGGCCCGTCGTCAAGCTCGATGCCCGTCAGATCGGCGAAATCTTCAATGGTCATTGACGCATCGATGGTGGCCACGCCATCAACGAAGGCAGTGCGTTCAGCACGCGCCCCGGCCTTGTCGTCGGGCAGGTCATATTCGTCGCGGATGTCGCCCACCAGCTCCTCGGTCATGTCCTCCAACGTCACGATGCCATCGGTACCGCCATATTCATCGATGACGACAGCCAGATGGATACCCTGCTTGCGCAGAAGTTCGAGGCTGGGCAGCAGCTTCGACGTGCCCGGCAGGGAGATGCCCTCCCGCGTCACGTCGGCGACCGTTTTCGCATTCGGATCGCGTACGTCGAGCAGATCGCGTACGTGCACGAATCCGAGGACATCGTCGAAATCCTTACCGGTGACCGGGTAGCGGGAGTAAGGCATAGAACGTACATAGGCGGCGGCCTGCGCCAACGTTTGATTGCCGTCGAGAAAGACGACGTCGGCCCGTGGACGCATCACTTCGGCCACGATGGTTTCGGACGCGTCGAACACATCGTCAAGAATGGTCCGTTCGTCCTTGCTGAGTCTGGTGTTGCTGTTCACCAACACCCGCAGTTCCTGGTCGGAGACTTCGGTTTCGGTCTCATTCGGGTCGAATCCAAAGAGACGCACGATTCCATTGGTGTTTTTGCCGATGAGCCATATCAGCGGGCGGCAGATTTTGGCAAAAACATCGATGGCGGGAACCACTGCCCGTGCTATCTGCTCGGTTCGCTGCATTGCGATGCGCTTGGGCACCATCTCCGAAATGACGATCGAGCAGTACGAGATGATCAGGGTGAGCACGATGGTGGTCAACGGGCTGGCGACGTTACGCGGTATACCCCATTGCACAACGTAAGGGACGATGAATGGGGAAATCGAAGATTCGCCGAACGATGCGGACAGGAATCCTGAAAGCGTGACGCCTATCTGTACGGTGGAGAGGAAGGTGTTGGGGTCGCGCGCGATTTTGGCCACGCGCGCGCCGCGGGCGTC
Organism: uncultured Bifidobacterium sp.; assembly: GCA_937874315.1. Taxonomy (GTDB): domain Bacteria; phylum Actinomycetota; class Actinomycetes; order Actinomycetales; family Bifidobacteriaceae; genus Bifidobacterium. Next base: position 2,846 of record CALNAE010000342.1, read on the forward strand.
CTCCTGCTCCATCTGATCGAGCTGGGAGCCGCGCAGACTCACCAGAGCGAGTTCGGTTCCAGAGAACATGGATCCGATGATGAGGAAGACGAATACCAACAAGATGTTCAAGCCAACAGACATGCTTCCACTCTAAAGGTCCGGGTTGTCAATTCATTCATACGACTGG
>CALNAE010000343.1 GCA_937874315.1 uncultured Bifidobacterium sp.
TCACGTCAATCACGTCAATCACGTCAATCACGAGCGGCCGGGACGACGGACATCCTACTGGGCGCCGACGCCGGCCGCTCGAGTTTCGACTTATGTCTACTCAGTGGGCTTGGCACTTGCTCCAGCCGTCAGCATTGCCTCGGTGACCTGGCTGTACATGTCCTTGTAGCCCGAAGGCGTAGAGGCCGGCAGCACCAAGGTCTTGGCATTATTCGATTCGCTCAGCGAACGCAGCACATCGAGGTACTGGTTGAAGAGCACGACGTTGTTGACCTCCGAAATATCCATGCCGACGGCCTGCAGGCTCTTGATCTGGTCGACGATGCCGTTTGCGATTTCACGACGGTAATTGGCCTGGCCCTCGCCCTGCAGACGCGTCTTCTCCGCCTCGGCCGCAGCCTGCGTTTCGATCTGAATGCGTTGCGCCTCGGCACGCTGCCGTGTCGCTTCCTTCTCACGCTGAGCCGCGTTGATGGAATCCATCGCGGTTTTAACCTGTCCGCTGGGATCGATGGCCGTGATCAACGTCTTGACGACGGTGAAACCGAACCGCGCCATTTCGATGCCGACCGTCTTCTGCACGTCGGCCGCGACATCGTCCTTGCGCGCGAACGCGTCGTCAAGGGACAACGAGGGGATGGCCGAACGCAATGCGTCTTCCATATAGGACCGCAGCTGGCCGGCCGGATCACGCAACTCATAGTATGCCGTGGCCACGTTCTCCGGATTCACGCGGAACTGCGTGGACGCCACAACCGTGACGAAGACGTTGTCAAGCGTCTTCGTTTCTAGTTTCACATTGAGCTGGTTGACACGCATGTTCGTTTTCATGGCGATGCGGTCGACAACGGGAATCTTGATGTGGATGCCCGCGAACTGAACCTTGTGCAACTTGCCGAATCGTTCGATGATATATGCCTGCTGCTGCGGCACCACATACAGCGACAATACGAGAATAGCTATGATAAGTACCAGTATGATTATCACAGCCGTGAATCCTCCACTCACAATGCCCTCCTTGACTTGGCCGGGCGAGGTGCCCGGAACACACGGCACCATCGTATCAGGAGGACTCTTCGGACGGTCTCGGACGCGTTCAGCCGCCTATGATAAAGCCGAGCAACGTGGCCAACACGCTGATCACCAGCATTCCACCGGTGTGCCACAACGCTCGGATCGGTTCATGGGCCTTGATAAGGCGCACTCCCTCGACGCTGGCGGTGCTGAAGGTCGAAAACCCACCGAGGAATCCCGAACCGAGCAACAGCTTGACCTGCCCGGAACCGGTATGCGCGCTTAGCCAACCCGTGAGAATGCCCATCAGCAGACAGGCGATGACGTTGACTACGATGGTGCCCAATGGAATCGACAACCGATTGCGCTTGTTCACCCACGTGTCCAGCAGGAATCGGCAGACGGCTCCGCAGCCTCCGGACAATGCCGCTACGGCGATCATCGTTGCGCCTCCCCTGCTTGGATCGAGGTGACGTCGGTATCGCCAGTATCGCCGGCATCGCCCGTACCCGTCTTGATACGGGCCAGCTTGGAGCCGACGGCAATTCCCAGACCGGCGCAGACCAGACCGACCAGAACGCTGACGACCATATACGCCATGCCGATCAGCACCATATGGTGCGTCAATCGAGTATCCGTTTCCAGGATGAAGGTGCTGTACGTCGTATACCCGCCGATGACGCCGGTGCCGATGCCGAGACGCCAGAGCCTCCTGGCCCCGACGTCCTCGCCGGTCATGCCGACGTATTCCAACAGGCATCCCAACAGGAATGCACCGGTGAAGTTGATGAGCATGGTCATCCACGGCCAGACGACCGTGGACGGCTGTAATTCACTCAAAGCGATGCGAATGAACGAACCCGCGACCCCCCCGACGAACACGGCGAGAACGGACTGAACAAGAAGGGTGCTGCGCTGTTTCACTCCTGACGACCACCCTGTTGTTCATAGCCCGCGTCCCGATTCACCGCGTGATCCAAAGCGGGACGTGTCCCCGGACCAGTCGTCGTATCGGGATCATCGAGCATGGCATCGTCGCTGGTATCGCGTGGTCGGATCGGGTGTCCGGCATCCGTATGATCGCCCAACGGGATCACGATCACCGGCACGTTCTGCGCATGCTCCAAGCGCACCGATACGGAGCCGCGTATCCACTCGTTGATGGCGGCCATGGGTCCACGTTCACGCGTTCCCACGATAATCGCAGCCGCGCCGAGACGACGAGCCTCAGTGGCCAGTCGTTTGGCGGGATCGCCACCCAGACGTCTAAAGGTCGCGTGCACCCCATGTGCCTTGATGATCTGCGTCATGCGCTGCGCCAGCTCGGCGCCGTCACGGAACTGCTGCTCGTCAAGACTGTCGGAATCCAGCGGCTCCTCATGCCCGTCCACCTCGATCAGCGTCGGGTCGACGAATACGAAGGCGATATTGTGGATCACACCCATTTCGGCCCACCGTACCGCGGTCTCCACGACGCGGTCTGGCTGCCCCGGCGTAATCCCCACTACGACGGTTCTCGAATCGTATTTGCCACCCGTGGCATCGAGATCGCTGAGCATGTGCTCCCGCCCACCGAGCCCGACGTCATGCATATCGGGCGTGTCATTCATCGCCATATCCGCTCCTCCCGCAATATGTCCCGTCCACAGACCACGTGGGCATCCCATGACAGATCGAAGTAGGAACCATCAGCGTTATGCGGTTCGGACGCAGGTCCGGGTGGGATCCATCACCACTAGCCGTCAGCCTAGCACGTTCAAGAACCAACGGGTGTCGCGGCTCATTCCGTGCGCAGCGCCGTGGCGGGATCCTGCTTGGCCGCCTTGCGCGACGGAATCAGGCCGCCGATCAGGGTCAGCACCACGCTCAACACAATCAGTATGATGCCGGAAGACACCGGTAGCACGGCATTGACCTGCGTCGTGCCCATGAAATGGTGCAGGATGGCGTTGCCCGGAACGATCAGCACCAACGTGATGCCGACGCCCAGGAGCCCAGCCAACAGGCCGATGATGCCGGTCTCCGCGTTGAATACCTGCGAGACGTTATGCTTCGAGGCGCCCATGGCGCGCAGGATGCCGATCTCCTTGGTGCGCTCAAGCACGGAGATGTAGGTGATGATGCCGATCATGATGGAGGAAACCACTAGTGACACGCCGACGAAGGCGATGAGCACGTAGGTGATCACGTTGATGATGGTCGTCACGGAATTCATCATCAGACCCACATAATCGGTGTATGTGATCTTATCCGCCTTCGTTGCCTTCGCATTGTATTGGCTGATGGCGGCGGTGATCGAATTCTTCGCCTCGAAACTGTCCGCGTAGATTTTGATCTCGCTCGGTGCGTCGCGGCTGATCACGCCGAACGTCGTCAGATTGTCGTCATAACTGCCGGGCGACACATATTTGTCGTACAACGCCACCAGTTCGGGCTGCGAGGCCTTGGCTATATACGCGTCGTACCGATCGGCCAGCTGCTGCTCACTGAGCGCGCCAAGCTCAGCCTCGGCGCTCTGGGCACCCGCGGATCCGCCCGCGGTCGACTTGCTCTGCGCAGCGGCCTGAGTCAGTTGGGTCTTGGCCATGCCGGCCTTCTCGCTGACGCCCAACGTGGCGACGTACGCTTTGGCATCCGCGGCCTTGGCCGCGTCATCGGCCGGTTTGAACGTCAGCCCACTGAGCACGTTATGCGAAGGATCGGCCTTCTGCGCGGTGACGACGGGGCTGCTGTTTGCCTGATCGATGAGATAGTCGGTCAGGGAACTGGTGTACCCCACACCTGCATTCAGCGGCGTGGCCTTGGCGCCATCCACCGGTTTGACGACACCGACGATATCGAGATTGACGGCGGATCCCATCAACTTCTCGATTTCGCTCGCGTCGTCACCGACGTATTGGTAGCGCCCGTCCGTCCCTTTCACGTATTCGCTGGACGCCGGCAACAACGACAGCTTCTGCTTCATCGCCTTGGCGTAGTCGAGTTTGCCGACCGTCGGATTGACGGTTTTCCCCGCGTTGACGTCCGTCATGAGCTTCGTATAATCGCTGGAGGGCAGCAGTCCCAGTTCATACAGCGTCGTCAGCGGAACACGATTGCTCTGGTCCAAGACCAGTACGACCTGATTCTTGTTCGTCGGCCACACGCCGTCGACCACCTTGTAATTGTCGGTGATCACCTTGCTGATGAGTTTGCCCCCGGTGCCGGCCATGATCTCACTGAACTCCTGAGGCGACGACGTGGTATCCGATCTGCCGGTAAGCGTCGCGATCTGAGTGGATTGCATCGAGGAATAGTCCCCGGTTGAAGCGCTGCTGTTCCCGGCGATTTTATTGGCGACGGTGCTGCCGTTCCCGCCGACCGTGACGCCATCGGCGTTGACCAACGTGCCGGACGAATCGTGACTATAGACGGAGAACTTCGAGTCGTAGGAATACTGCACGCCGGCCTTGCCGATGTACTGCCGTATCGAACTCTTCGGATTGTCGAGATACTTCTTGAACGCGGTGAGGTTGTTCGTGGCGATGCTGCTGGTCAGGTTCGAAGCTCGTTTGATACTCGAATCATCCGGATAGATGCCGGTGCGATCCTCATATTTCTGCTGATTGCCGCCGCTGGTCTGTTGGCTGGAACTCAGGATCTTCGACAGATCCCATGTCTGCTGATCGATGGTCAGCGGATAGGCCGTCATGGTGTCACGCTGGATATTCGTGATGTAGGTATTCACGCCATTGGACACCGACATGATCAGAGCGATGCCGATGATGCCGATCGAGCCCGCGAATGCGGTGAGGAACGTTCGCGCCTTCTTGGTACGCAGATTGTTGAAGCTGAGCGCCAACGAGGTGACGAAGGACATCGACGCCTTGCCCAGATTGCGGTGCATGGCCTTTTCGGGCTCCGCCTCGTCGATGGTGAAGGGATCGGTGTCGTCGCGAATCTGGCCGTCACGCAGCGAAACGGTGCGCGTGGCATACTGGCTCGCCAACTCCGGATTATGCGTGACCATCACCACCAGACGGTCCTTGGCCACTTCCTGCAGCAGATTCATGATCTGCACGGACGTATCGGAATCCAAGGCGCCCGTCGGCTCGTCCGCCAAGACGATGTCGGGGTCGTTGACCAATGCCCGAGCAATGGCCACGCGCTGCATCTGGCCGCCGGAGAGCTGGTTGGGTTTCTTGTTGATATGCTCGCCCAGCCCCACCGTCACCAACGCGCGGCGGGCGCGCTGGCGGCGTTCGGAACGCGAGATGCCTGAAATCGTAAGTGCGAGTTCCACATTCGACAGCACCGTCTGATGGCCGATGAGGTTATAACTTTGAAATACGAACCCGATGGTGTGGTTGCGATAGGAATCCCAGTCGCGGTCCTTGTACCGTTTGGTCGACGTACCGTTGATGATCAGGTCGCCGCTGTCGTAGCGGTCGAGTCCGCCGATGATGTTGAGCAACGTCGTTTTCCCGGACCCCGATGGACCAAGAATGGCGACGAATTCGCTGTCACGTAGATTGAGGCTCACGTTGTCGAGCGCCTGCTGAACAAAATTGCCGGTCTTGTATTGTTTGGAGATTCCCCGTATTTGCAGCATGGCCCAACCTTCCCGATACCACTACCACCACCATTGACGGTAAGCAACTGTACCGTAACGGCCTGTCGATTCCGAACACGATATCGGACCTTCACAACCGGCGTAACCGATTGGTCGTTTCTTGTCGCCTAGACTGC
>CALNAE010000344.1 GCA_937874315.1 uncultured Bifidobacterium sp.
GGGATCGCGCGATCTACTGGTCGGAGAGCAGGGCATTCACCAGTTTGGCCTTGGCGTGGATCTGCCCGGTGAATCCCGGGCGGATATCGAGTTTGAGACTGACGCCGGTGCGATATCCCTGTCCTGCGAGCTTCATGGTGGCGTCGCGCACGACCTTAAGCACCTCGTCGAGATCGCCCTCGATATTGGTGAACATGGCGTTCGTCTCATTCGGCAGGCCGGAGTCGCGGATCACGCCGACGGCCTGGGCCACGTATTCGCTCAGTTCCGCACCCACGCCGCTCGGGGCGATGGCCACCGCGGCGACGGTGTTGATATACGGTTTTCCTGTCCTGTCGTCGACGGGGACTTCCTGACGTTCCGCACTGCGATCGATCATGATGAGACTCCTCTTTATATGGTGTATACGTTGGTTTGCGGGTTATGCATGGATTCGTGGATCGGCGCGTCTCGTCCGCGTTTTCATTTGGCCTCGTGACCATGGTATGGCATATGCCGGTTCCAAGCATGATCGACGGGCCCCGAGCCATGCCCGAGGTCGAGTCCCGCCCGCAACGCTCCTGTGAGGTAGGCTTTGGCATCGGTTATGGCATCGGGCAACGTCTCGCCGCGAGCCAGGAACGAAGCGATGGCGCTGGAGAGCGTGCAGCCGGTTCCGTGCGTGTTGGGGTTGTTGATATGCGCGCCTTCGAACCACATGACGCCGCCGTGACTGACCAGCACGTCATCGGCGTCCGTGCCGCTGTGCCCGCCCTTGACCAGAACCGCGCAACCGTAGCGTCGTTCGAGCTCGGCCGCGGCTTGCCGCATCGCATCATGTCCGCGTATGTCCTCAATAGGGGAGTCCAGCAGCACGGCGGTTTCCGGCAGATTCGGCGTGATCAGCGTGGCGAGCGGGAGAAGCCGCGCGACCATGGCCTTCGTCGCGTTCCTGTCGATGAGCCGGGCCCCGCTGCTGGCGACCATCACCGTATCCAGGACCACCTTGTCGGCACGATAGAATGCAAGGCGATCGGCGATGACCCCGATCAACGTGCGATCGGGCACCATGCCGATTTTCACCGCCACTGGGGGAACGTCATCGAAGACGGCATCGATCTGCGCGGCGAGCATGTCCGGTGAGGTCGGCGCTATGGCCGTGACGCCCGTGGTGTTCTGCGCGGTGATGGCGGTGATGGCGGTCATGGCGTAGACGTCGCAGGCCAGCATCGTCTTGATGTCGGCCTGAATGCCGGCGCCGCCGCAGGAGTCGCTGCCCGCGATGGAGAGCACGGGAGGAAGCGCGGCGGCCTGCGACGCCGACGGCGCAATCGGCGTATCCGATGCCACTGGTGTAGCGTGTCGTGCCAAATGCGACGCCACGGATGGATTCGCCGAGGCGATTGGTCGGGCCTGAGGCGTCGGCTGCCGGGTTGAGACTGTCATACGCGCCGTCAGGCCTTGATTGCACCGAGTGCATGGACATCGGCCGCGATGGCCTGCGCCTGCGAGACGACGCTTTCTTGTTGGGCCGCGGTCCCGAATTGACGGCGGATGTTCTGCGAGATGGCCATCGAGCAGAACTTCGGTCCGCACATCGAGCAGAAATGCGCCATCTTCGCCGGCTCGGCGGGCAGCGTTTCGTCATGGAAGGCGATGGCGGTATCCGGATCATAGGACAGGTTGAACTGATCGAGCCAGCGGAATTCGAAGCGCGCCTTGGAAATCGCCAGATCGCGGTCCTGCGCGTGCGGGTGGTGCTTGGCGATATCCGCCGCATGACAGGCGATTTTGTAGGCGATCACACCTTGTTTCACGTCGTCTTTGTCGGGCAGCCCCAGATGTTCCTTCGGCGTCACATAGCACAGCATCGCCGTGCCGTAGCGGGCTATCTCGACGCCGCCGATGGCCGATGTGATGTGATCGTAGCCGGGTGCGGTGTCGGTGGTCAGCGGCCCAAGCGTGTAGAACGGCGCGTTCTTGCAGATGGCCTTCTCGATCTCGATGTTCATACGCACCGTGTCGAAGGGGATATGGCCCGGCCCTTCGATCATCACCTGCACGTCCTTGGCCCAGGCGCGTTGCGTGAGCTCTCCCAAGGTCATGAGCTCCGCGAACTGCGCGGCGTCGTTGGCATCGGCCAACGATCCCGGACGCAATCCGTCACCTAGGGAGAAGGTGACGTCGTACCGGGCGAAAATGTCGCACAGCTCGTCGAAATGCGTGTACAGGAAGCTTTCCTGATGATGTTGCAGACACCATTGCGCCATGATCGAGCCGCCGCGCGAGACGATGCCGGTGACACGGTCGGCGGTGAGCGGCACGTAGCCCAACAGCACGCCCGCATGGATCGTCATGTAGTCGACGCCCTGCTCGCACTGCTCGATCACCGTATCCCGGAACAGTTCCCATGACAGTTTCGTCGCATCGTCGTCGACCTTTTCGAGGGCTTGGTACATTGGCACGGTGCCGATCGGGACGGGGGAGTTGCGCAGAATCCATTCACGCGTGGTGTGGATGTCGTTGCCGGTGGACAGATCCATCACGGTGTCAGCGCCCCATTTGGTGGCCCAGGTGAGCTTCTCCACCTCATCGTCGATCGAGGAGGAGATGGCCGAGTTGCCCATATTGGCGTTGAGCTTGACCAGGAAGCGCTCGCCGATGATCATCGGTTCGGCCTCGGGGTGATTGACGTTGCAGGGTATGACGGCGCGTCCGGCGGCTAGCTCGGAGCGCACGAGCTCGACGTCGCAATGTTCGCGTTCCGCCACGAAGCGCATCTCGGGGGTGACGATGTCGTGCCGGGCATACCACATCTGGGTCACCGGGTGAGCGCTCGCCTTCAGGGGGTCATGACGGCGCCCGCGCCATTCCTTGGTCGCCTTGCCGCGCTTCATCGCGGTGCGTCCGTCGTCGGCGAGATCGCGATGCCGGCCCTGATACTCCACGGTGTCGGCACGGTCGCGAATCCAGTCGAGCCGCAGCGGGGCAAGACCCTCCTTCGGATCGCAATGCGGCCCGGCTGTGTTGTAATCTCGGAACGCCTCGTTCGGACCCTGGCCGGGTGTGTCCTCCAACGCGATTTCGGTATAGGGCACCTGCAGTTCATAGGATCCATGCCGATTGCTGAATCGTACGGCGGTCGTTTTGCGGATATGGGCCTTGTCGCGTTGCGTGGATGCCCGCGCGGCGATGTCGACGGCCTGCTGCTTGGACAGCCGCGCTGCCGCCTTCGCCTCCTTGGCGTTGGTGAATTGGCCAGAATGCTCCTCGGACTCGGCTTGGTGCCGTGAATCGCCATCGCGTTCGGGGTCATCGACGGTCGCTACTGCTTCGGCGGGCAGCGGCACGTGGCCGTGTACGCGCTCGCCGCGCACGGACTGCCACGCCTCGCGCATCGCACGGGTCGCGGCCTGCGGATCGTCGGCGCCCGCGATGGCGGATACGACGAACCAGCCGGCGGCCTTTGTCTCGGCGAGCGGCGCTATGTCCCGCACGGTCACGCCGCCGCCCACGACCACCGGGTATTGGCTGGCCTCGCAGATCGTGTCGATCATGGGCATGTCGATGACGTGCCGCGTGCCGTCCTGTTCGACGGCGATCGCCTCGGGTTTCGTCGTGGAATGATGCAATGGCCCGGCGCCTATGTAATCGATGCATCCGGCGGGCAGCTCGTTGATCAGCGTGACAAGGCTCTCAGTCTGCGCGGATAGTCCGATGATCGCGTCGTCGCCCAGCATCCGGCGAGCCTGGCGCGGTTCCATGTCGGTCTGTCCGATATGCACGCCATCCACCTTGATGCCTTTGCTGCGGCACTGCCAGACCACGTCGACGCGGTCGTCGATGACGAATGCCACGCTGTCCGATCGGTTGTTGTCCTCGATGATCTGGGCGATGTCCTGGGCCAGCGTGGTCAGTGTCTCGGCGTCGGCGTGCTTGTCGCGTAGCTGGATGAAGGTGGCGCCGCCGAGCAGCGCCTCCTCGACGACATCGGTGACAGGGCGTCCATGGGTGTCATCGGGGCCGACGACGAAATAGGCGGACAGATCGAAGTTCTGCCGCATGGATGCAAAGGGATAGGTGCTGTTCATTACTGCTCCTTGAGAGGATCGATGTG
>CALNAE010000345.1 GCA_937874315.1 uncultured Bifidobacterium sp.
CGCACAGGAAGGTCAGAAAGCCGCCGATGCCGTGGGAGCCCGCCGAAGTGTAGTTGAAGATGAGAAAATCGAACGGCGCGGTCAGGCCGAGCGCCGAGACGAACACGGCCGTGCCCACCCAGGTCACCACGAAACGGGTGATGGTCGAGATGTTCGAAAGCACATTGAACAACACGAACTCCCAGATATTGGGATGTTCGGCGATCCAGCGCCGCACGCCCTTCTTCGACCCCGTCGAGGAATCCGTGGGAGCCGCCGGCGACGAGGCCTCGACGGCCCGTTCGCTCTCTGGCTCTTTTTCGTTTCGCGCATCCATGGGCGCGTCATGCTGTGTGTAAGACATGGTCAAGCTCCTTGGCAATGTGATGATTCGCCGATTGATTATGGAAGTATCTGCCGATTACGGCGGCGAGACCGCGCCAAGTCCGACCGTTGGCGATAGCGACGATGGCGTCCACCATGGCCGCGTCCACCATGCCGCCGGTCATCTTGCACATCGCGCGCGGTGGCATATTGAGCAGGAACAGGGTGTTGAGATCCGGTGCCCCGTGCTTGAGACGCATGCTTCTCTCACGCCGCGCGAGGGACCGCGCCACCGTGCGGGCAAGGAAACTACGCGAATCGCGCCACGAGGAGATGGGATCGTTGGCGTCGAAGGTCGTCTGCTTGCCGGGTGCGATGACCGGATGACCGAACAACGTCACCATTTCGGCATCGGTCACGTCATGCACGTGCCCCGTGCGGTACGCGCCAAGCGCGGGATCCGCGGCACACGGCTCGCTATCGCCGATATGCCGCGTGTCGGCGCGAAGCACCATGGTGTGGGCATCGGTTCCGATCATCACGGACCACGTTCCCGACTCGTTGTGCCATGTCCCGCTGCTCGTATCGAAATGCCGGAAGGTGTAGCGATCGAATGCGATACGCACCGACACGCGCTCATGGGCGCCCACGTGCACCTTAGCGAATCCCTTCAGCTCGCGGGCGGGCCGCAGCACGCCTCCCTGCGGCCCACGAAGATAGAGTTGGGGCACGGCGTATCCGGGGACGTCGGAGGTGTTGGTCACGAGGAAGGTGACGCCCTCGTTGTCGACGGACAAGCCCGAATACACGAAGGTCGAGTAGCTCAATCCGAACCCGAACGGGAATCTGACGTCGACCCCGGCCGTCTCGTAATACCGATATCCGACAAATGGCCCCTCACGATAGATGGCGTCGCGGCCCGTGGCCGGGTACCACGACGCACTGGGGCAATCCCCGTAGGAAACCGGCCAGGTCTCCGCCAGATGGCCTGAAGGATTGACCGAGCCTTCAAGAAGACGCACGGCCGCCGACGACCCTGCCTGCCCGGAAAGACCCATGTACATCAGCGCGTCGACGTCATCGGCCCATGGCGTCTGCACCGGAGAACCGGAAACGAGCACCACGACAAGAGGCTTTTGCGTTGCGCCGCGGAGCGCCGCGATGAGATCATCCTGCGCTTTCGGCAATGCCATGGTCGAACGGTCCAACCCTTCCGTCTCGCTGCGCTCATCAAGACCTACGACGGCGACGACGGCATCCACCTGCTGCTTCCCGGCGAGCGCCACCGCGTCTTCGAGCATCGCCCGGTTGGCGGCCCCGTGCCGTTCATACCCTGCCGCGAATCCCTCGACGTCAAGTTGCTCACTGTGGCTGAGTTCATCGAGCAGATGCTCGCTCCTCGTCGCGTTGACCGACGAGGATCCTGCACCCTGGAAACGTGTGGAACGTGCCAGATCACCAATCACCGCGATACGAGAGCCGCGGGGCAGCGGTAAGGTGCCTTGACGATTACGCAACAGCACCATGGCTTCCTCGGCCACGCTCCGAGCCACACGGTGATGGCCTTCGACCTGACCTGTGGTGAGTGCCCCGTCACGTTTCACGTCCTCATGCCGCGTGCGGACCGCAATGCCGACGACCTCACGAGCACGCACAGCAATATCAGCAGGAGCCAGAGTCCCGGCCGCAACCGCGCCCATCAGCTCACGCAACGACGTCAATCCCGGCGACGGCATCTCCAATGAACCGCCGGCCTTCACGGCGGCGACCGCGGAATTCGAGCCTCCCCAATCCGAGACGACCATGCCGTCGAAGCCCCATTCATCGCGCAGAATATCCTGCAACAGGTGTGCGTTCTCATGGGCATAGACGCCATTGATGCGGTTGTACGACGTCATCATCGCCCACGGATGGGCCTGTCTGACGGCGATTTCGAAGGCGGTAAGATACAGTTCTCGCATGGTGCGCTCGTCGACCACGGAATTCGAAGACTGTCGGTGCAACTCCTGGCTGTTCACCGCGAAGTGCTTGGGGCACGCGGCGATGTCATTGCTTTGTATGCCGTCAATCAGACCGGCCGCCATGCGACCGGACAGCTGCGGGTCCTCGGAATAGTATTCGAAATTACGCCCGCACAGCGGATTGCGCTTGATGTTCATACCGGGGCCGAGCAGCACATTGACGCCTAAATCTCGTGCTTCCTCGCCCAGCGCGCGTCCCATGGCCTCGGCGAGCTCCGGGTTCCATGAATTCGCGACGGTTCCGGCCGTCGGGAAACACGTCGCGGGCTTGGACGAGCCCAATCCCAAGTGATCGCCGGAGCCCAATTGCCGCCGGACGCCATGAGGACCGTCGCTCATCACAAAACTCGGTATCCCTGCACGCTCGACGCCGCGCGAATCCCACTCGGATGCGCCGGATAGCAGCGAAGCCTGCTCCAACACCGACAACCGTTCTATGTCCATGGTCGTTCTACCCTTCCCAGGTCAGCACCTTGTTGCGCTGCTCTGCCGTTTCCTATCAACGGCATGCCAATCGATGACGCATTGCCCCGCCGTTCAGTCCACAACCACCGAGGAGCGGAAGCGGAACGCTTATGCACGCATTGCCGCACTCACGCGCCGCTTTCGCCTTCGATGCCGTTTTCAACGACTGCTCGTCGCCGATGACGGACTACTGCTCGTCATGAGGTTCACGTGCCGCGTCGGTCAGCGCCTTGGCCGCGTTCCTGCGTATCAGGTACTTCCTGAGAGCGAGGAACCCCAAAGCGACGACCAGCACCGCGGTCGCGACCATGAAACCTACCACCGCATTGCGCCACCACGGAACGGTCGCCTTCGCCTTGCCTTCCTTGTACAGCCAGCTGTTCGCCGTGGTGTACAGGATGTTGTGCGATGCCTGGCGCATTGCCTTGACCACGGTCGCGGACCGGTGGGTGACGTGGTTGGTGGTTTTGGTGGTGGCGAGCATGGCGTCGTTACCCGCCAGCACCTCCTGAGTCGCGTTCTGGTATCCGTAGCTTCCGAAGTAGTCGGTTAGGACGAATCCACGGAAGCCCCACTCGTCACGCAAGACGTTCTTAAGCAGCTCCGAGCTGGCACCCGAATATGTCGGTCCGACGTAGTTCAGTGAGGTCATCACGGCCTGTGCGCCTCCCTGCTTGACCGACATCTCGAACGACTTGAGATAGATCTCACGGATCGACTGCTCATTGGCCCATGTGGCTAGCATGTTGGTACGGTCCGTCTCCTGCTCGTTGAGCGCGAAATGCTTCATGAAGGCGTACACGCCCTCGGACTTCGCCCCCTGGATCTGACTGGAGGCCATCGTGCCCGACAGCACCGGGTCTTCGGAGAAGTACTCGAAGGTACGGCCTTCGAAGGCGGAGCGGTGGATGTTCTGCGAAGGGGCGTACCAGCCCGACGCATGCATCTCATGAGCCATCGTGCCTATCATCTCGCCAAACTCTTTGCCAAGCTGTTTGTTCCACGTGCATGCAAAGGATGTGGACGAGGGGAAGCCGACCGACCCGACATTGGTGAAGTTGTTGTTCAGCGAGGCGGGTCCGTCGAGATCCACAAGGGCGATTTTCCCTACGGACTTGACTGCGGGCGTACCGTAACCGCTGTTCGCAATAAGGGAATCCATGTCGTTCACGCTCATCTGATCGAGTAGCTTGCTCCACAGCGGATCGTTGTAGGACTTTCCTGTCAGCTGCGAAAGCGTGACCCCGTTTTTCGCACCCGTGGTGGGCATCGTATCGGACGCCTTGTCGGACTTGGCCGGATCGTAGTTGCCGTTGTTGGTGAACTTGGCCTTCATGTCAGCCGGCATATTGTAGTCGGTGGGTGCCGCGGTGGCCTTCGCATAGTTGGCGAAGTGGTTGGCCCGTGACAGATAGGTCACATTCCCCTCGACCCCATCGAATTCGTTGGTCGCCGCGGTCTTGTCGCCATCATGGGTGTTGCCCTTGGCGTTGTACGTGATGGTGCTGGGAATGGAGACGTCCTGCTGCGATATCACCGTATGGGAATCGGAACGAATGGAGATCGCGTATGACCCCTTGTCAAGGACATAGGCCTTGGCATTCTTGCTGTCATAGGATGCCATGGCATCGTCCGAGAAACTGATCGAGACGCTCTGCGATTCCCCGGGCTGAAGATTCTTGGTCTTCTCGAATGCGATGAGATTGACGCTGGACTTCTCTAATCCGCCATTGGTGTACGGCGGGTTGTAGTAGGCCTGCACCACATCCTTTCCGGCCTTGAGGCCCGTGTTCTTCACGGTGACGGAGAAGCTCACCTTGCCGTTCCTATGCGAGATGGCCCCCATCTTCTGGGTGAAGGAGGTGTATGACATCCCATATCCGAAGGGATATTGGACCGTGGATGCGTAGTCGATCAGCCCTTCATCGGCCGCGGTCTCATAGAACCGGTATCCCACATAAATGCCTTCGACATAGTTGATGAAGGTGGGCGTGACCTTGTTCGTCTTGCCGGTAAATCCGGTGTATGAGATCTGGTGGTCATCCATGTTCTTGTACTCGAAATGGCCGTTCGTCGCGACGGAGGTCGAGCTATCGCCAGTGGCCGAATCGGTGTTGTTATACACCGGCGTCTTGGTCAGGTCCTTGACGAAGGTATCCGAGGTTCTTCCGGAAGGATCGGTTTCCCCGGTCAGCACATCGCCGAGGGCGCTGAATCCCGTCTGTCCGGCCGGAGGGCACCACAGCACCGACTTGATCTGGGGATATTGCGAAAGAAAATCAAACTGGAAGGCGTTTGCGCCGTTATACACCAGCGTGACCTTCTTGAAGTTCTTGGTGACCAGATCGATCATATTGCGTTCGGTCTGGCTCAGCTCAAGGATGTGCTGGCCGGATTTGAAGTCGGCGTATTTGCTGGAATTGTTCTTATAGGTGATCCCCTTCGCCGTCATGTCCTTGGGAAGATCGGCGCCCTCGCCACCGACGCGCGTGATGACGACCATCGCCTGATCGGAGAACTGCTTGGCGTTGTCCATCAACGACGACGAATACCGATCGGCCGGGACCTCAGGAAGCGTCCAGTCCTGGGCGAACATCGACACCGAAGGACGATCCTTGCGGTAGCTCGTATAGAGTTTCGTCAGCTTCGAGTTGGTCGTGATGCCGGCTTGCTTAAAGCCGTCCAACAACGAGACGGTGGGGTACGCGGCCGACATCGACCCTGACCCCGTGCCGCCATAGACCGGGTTCGTGGAACCCCATCCGAAGACGTTGAGCCGTTTGCCGGCCAACGGAAGATTGTCGTCGTTGTTCTGCAGCAGCGTAATCGCCTCGGACTGCGTCTTGGAAGCCAAGACGTTCGCCTTCTTCACCGTGTCACTCGTCAGGGTGTATTTCGGTGTGGTTGCGTTATCGAGAATCGTGGATAACGGCCCATACAGCATCATCGAAAGCGCGGCGACGATCGCGATCAGCGCGACCAGCCAAGACTGGGAATGAACCAGTTTTCGCACACCGCGATCCCTCACCGTTTTCCCGTTCACCGCGATGGTGATGATGACGGCGAGTGCGAATGCCACACCGACCGCCACAAGGTACGGCATGAGTGAATGCAGCACTGCAATGACATCAGCCATATTGATCTGCAACATGGTTATAACCTCCTCGTTCTTCTGACAATGAACAGTGACACTTCGTTATGTTCACCTAACCATTTGAGCAGGCATGTCGAGGAGGCGACACATCATATTCACAATCTGTGGCATAAACCGCATAATCTGTTCACCGGGCCGCCAGTGCCGCGAATACGTCATGGAAGTGCGCACGGCTATGGCGCACGGCTATTCACTATCGAGTCAGTTGAATCCGACGATCCGCTCCGCCACTCGGTA
>CALNAE010000346.1 GCA_937874315.1 uncultured Bifidobacterium sp.
AACGGTCCCACTGTCTTACATCCTTACTGTCCCGCCCCTACAATCTGGCCAAAATATCGTCACCGATCTGTTTGGTGCTGCGTTGCACGGCACCGGACTGCTCGATATCCGCCTCCACGGCCCGTTCGATACGTTCCGCAGGCTCGTCGAGACCCAAATGCCGCAGCAGCATGGCGGAGGATAACACCGCGGCCGTGGGGTTGGCGATGCCTTTGCCCGCGATGTCCGGAGCCGAGCCGTGGATGGGCTCGAACATCGAAGGGTATTCACCACTCGCGTTGATGCACCCCGATGCCGAGTATCCCACGCCGCCGACGACCTCGCCGGCCTCGTCGGTGAGGATGTCGCCGAACAGATTATCCGTAAGGATCACGTCGAAGCGCGACGGCTGCGAAACCATGAAGATCGTGGCCGCGTCGATATGCAGATAATCATGCGTCACGTCGGGATATTCCTTCGCCACGTCGTCCACGATGCGCTGCCACATATCGCCGGCGTTGACCAGCACGTTCTTCTTATGGACCAGGGTGACGTGGCGTCGACGTCGCATCGCCAGATCGAAGGCGTACCGCACCACGCGTTCGACGCCGTATGCGGTGTTGATCGACACCTCCGTGGCCACTTCCTGCGGCGTCCCCCGACGCACCGCACCACCGGCGCCGCAGTACAGACCTTCGGTTCCCTCGCGTACCACCGCGAAATCGATATCACCGGGGTTCTTCAACGGCGATTCGACCCCCCGGAACAGTTTCGAGGGTCGCAGGTTGACATACTGGTCGAGCGAGAAGCGCAGCTTAAGCAGTAGCCCGCGCTCGAGGATGCCGGCCTTGATGCGTGGGTCGCCGATGGCTCCCAGCAGAATCGCGTCGGTGCGCTTGATGCGGTCCAGCTCCTCATCCGGCAGGATCGACCCATCGCGCAGGTACCGTTCGGCGCCAAGATCGAAATAGGTATAGGAGAAATCGGCGACGCCACGCGCCGCGCGTTCCAGGACTTGCTGGGCCACGGGCGTGATTTCCTTGCCGATGCCATCGCCTGGGATAACGGCTACATTGTACGTTTTCTGTATTGTTGGCATAGCCGCGACACTACTCGGGGCAAGCGGCGCGCTCCCGCGGGTGTTTCACCAGTTGGACGCGATTATGGTCATCGCCGGTTCGATCTCCTCACCTGCGCAACGTGGGCCCGACACCGAGGCGGCACCGGCCTGACGCCTCCGTCGCATCATCGGTCCCCGGCCGAACGTCGCGGCTCACGCGCATCCATCGTCGACAAACACCAGGCATTCTCATACGACACCTCCTCCCACTGCCGGTACCGGCCCGATGTTCCGCCATGCCCGGCCTCGATCTCGATTTTGCCGATGGCGTCCACCCCGGCGGCCTGCAGCCTGGCGATCCACTTGAGCGGCTCGACATACAGCACCCTCGTGTCGTTCATCGACGTGGTCACGAAGATCTTGGGGAAATACGCCGCCGGATGCCGAGCCGATGGGGCGTTCTCATATGGACTGTATGACTTCATATAGCGATAGACCTGGGCGTCATGCAGCGGGTCCCCCCATTCATCCCATTCGGTTACGGTCAGCGGCAGCGACGGGTCCAGAATCGAGGTCAATGCGTCCACGAAGGGAACGTCAGCCTCGATGCCCGCATAGCGTTCCGGCGCCATGTTGGCGACGGCCCCCATGAGCAATCCCCCGGCGGAACCACCGTTGGCCACCGTGCGGCGCGGGTTGGCATACCCCGCGTCCTGCAACGCCATTGTGACGTCGACAAAATCCTCGAAGGAATGCTTCTTGGTCAGCCGCCGTCCCTGCTCATACCAAGCGCGCCCCATCTCCCCGCCACCGCGAATATGCGCCACGACATAAAGCACCCCGCGGTCGAGCATGCTGATGCGGGCGGCGGAGAATCCCGGATCCGAACTGATCTCGTAGGCGCCATACCCGGTGATGAACATCGGCGCGTCGTGGCTGGGTGTTCGACCTCCATCTGCAGGTGCAGCAGTCGCTACCGATGCGGCGGTCTCGGCAGATGCGGCCGCATGCACCGATATCTCGCCCGGCATGGTCGGCACCCACGGCAGCGCATCCTTGCGCCAGACCAGCGACACCGGCACCCGCTCACCGTCGCGCACGGTCGCCCACACGCGTCGCTCGGCGTAGTCGTCCATATCGTATCCGCCAAGAACACGCGCCCGCTTGAGCAGCCGGTCCGTGCCGTGCGCCACATCCAGTTCGTGCAACTCACCTGGTCGCGTGTAGCTGGTGAATGAATACCGCATATGCGGAGCCTCGTAGCTTGGGTTGCCGCCGGCGCCGATAGCGTATATCCGGCCATCACCGTGCTCACCGTGCTCACCCGCCACACTCGAGCGTGGCGGCGTCACCACACGCAGCCGCCAGGGCCTGCGCGCGGTGAAGTCACGGGCAGCCTCGCGCGCAGGGGCCACCGCAATATGCGGCAGGCCTTCGGAGCGGTACATCAGCACGACAAAATGACGGTACACGGCCAGCCCCTCGATGCCCAATCCGCTGGCTCCCCGCAATATCTCGGGATTATCGGGATTCGAATACGGCGTGCTCACCGGCCACGAACCCGCCCCGGCGAGCACATCGTCGCCATGCTCGCAGCCATATGGCGACCCCTGAGCGACGACGACGCCCTCACCAAGCCGGAACGGCGGCCGATGCGTGCGCATATCGATGACGTCGACCTCGAAATTGGGATTGTTGGCGTTGTGATACACCGTCGCTATCGGTATGTCCTCGCCATGTTCCCCGGCCCCCTCGAACCGGGAGAAACTCACGTCGTATTCCACATCCCGCTGACGCCGGATAAACGGCTGGAACGCGCCTTCAGGCGTGTCCACCGCGAGCAGCAGCACCTCGCTGGAGGTCTTGGACGATGTGCTGATCACGATGTGGCGCTCATCGAAGCTCAGTCCCACGCCGACCCAGAACCGTTCATCGTTTTCCTGGAAGACCTCGACGTCCTCGTCGCTCGGATGCCCGACATGATGTCGACTTACGGCGTAGGGACGCCACGCGTCGTCCAGCCGTACATAGAACACCCATTGGCCGTCGGGCGTGAAGCATGCGCCGGAGACTCCGACGAGTCTGTCAGGCAGTTCCCCGCCGGTCGAAAGATCACGAATCGCGAAGTCGTAGCGCTCATTGCCCGAGGTGTCGATTCCGTACAGCAACCAGCGTCCGTCACGACTCAGGTCGAGCCCGCCGATGCGGAAGAAATCATGGCCTTGCGCCTCACGGTTGGCGTCGAACACGATCTGTTCGCCCGGCATGCTCCCCGGTTCGCCTTGCTCATCGACGACGGGCGGATCCCAGTCGTCCTCGCCTCGGATCGGCAACCGGCACTGCACGGCGTACTGACTGCCTTCCCGGGTTCTGGTGAAATACCAAAAACCATCGATCCTCGTCGGCACCGACATATCGGTCTCCTGCACCCGTGCCTTCAGCTCTTCGAACAGGGTGGTCCGCAGACCGGCCAAGTCGGTCGTTCGACGTGCGCAGTAGGCGTTTTCGGCTGCGACGAAGGCCTTCAGATCTGGCGACTCCTTGTCGCGCATCCACTCATACGGATCGTTGACGTCGTCGCCATGAACCACCCGGTGGTGATCGAGCAGTATGGCTTGCGGCGGTTCGGCGTCCCGATTCACCTCATCACTTGCCAAACCCCGTGTCGCATCCTGCGCGGGACCGTGCGCCTCGCCGCATGATGTCGAAGACCTCGGCATGGCCTGCGGCGCAGTCGGTCCATTGGTCTCGTTCTTCAATCCATTGTCAGTCATGATCGCGATTATACGTCGCCGCCCCCGTCACGACGCGATCCGCTGGCCGCCGATCTGCTTGAGATACGGCATCATCGTCTTCATGAGATTCGAACCCGTCGACCCGGTGAATACCGGTGCGTCGGTAATGGGCATGGGGACCACGGGGGTGCGGCCGGCCATGGATGCCAAGGACGAATACTCCTTCGGGCTGAGCTGTCGAATGGCGATGGCCAGGATCCTGCCGGGATGCCTATGGGCGATGGTCGCGTAGGTTATGGGATCCTTCTGTCCATCGTCACCGATGAGGATGAACTTCATATCCGGAAAGTCGCTCATCAGTTGTTCGGCGAATTCCAACTTGTGCTGCACCCCGGAAGGCACGAAGGTTTTCGGCCTCGGGTCCAGATCACGCAGCAGCAGCGGCCCCTCGGGAAATCCTTGGTCCGCAATGAAATTACGTATGGTGCTCTCCACGTTCCATGGCGAGGTGGAGAGATAGAAGAAGGGCGCGGTGGGGAATTGATCTGCGATTTTGCTGAACAGCACGCCCATGCCGGGAACCGATGCCTTCTTTTTGGGATTGAGCAGCAGCAGGTTGTACGCCGCCTTCATAATCGACGGGGCATTGGTGATCATGATGGTGTCGTCCACGTCGGAAATCACGCCCACCGGGGTCCCCGGGGCAATGGTGAATAGATCGGACTGCACCGACCTGCGCCCATCCACCACGTAGGAAACGGTGTGCACACCGGGATCGAGACGACGTTGCGCCACCAAATCCAGATACCCCGAACTGTCGGAGATCGCATAGTCGCCGCTGCGGTCCCGCACGCGATCGACCTTGTCGTAGACCTCCGAAGAACCGATCTGCACCGTTTCCAGCGGCACGCCATCGATGGATATCTTGACATGCGTTCCGGCGGCGGGCACCGCGAGCATGGCCGGCAACCCCCTCATCAGCACGCCGGGGCGGCTGCGTTCAGGGGCAAAGGTCGTTCTGCAGATCAGGCGCGAGTAGTCATCGGTGCCATATCCCACGTAGGGATCGACTTTTGGATACCAGTGGAAGCGTTTGCCCAATGCGCTCGAGAACCTGGTCCATAAGCCGAATCCGTCGATCACAGCCCGCCTGCCCACTCGGACGGCGAACGGCTTGTTCTCGATGCGTTCGGGAGCCGACACGCTGTCGAATGTCGACACGACCCGACGTGCGGGAATAGGAACCGTCTGCATATCGTTCACGGCATCGATCTCGTACTCTCGTTCGGCAGACGACGAGGTCTGATCCCTTGCCGCGGAGTCGGATGATTGCTGAGGAACAGGTACTCTGGCCATGACGTCACACCCACTGAAGTCCGGAAGACATCGCGACGCCGCGCACCATCGCCTCGGGTAGGGAGAGCGGCGCCATCATATACGTATACGTTGGGCAGCGTTGGTTCATCATATGACTACTCGGATTTCCGTATCATGCCGCGATACTCGTCGGCGCTCATCAACTCCGGCTCATCGTCATCAAGCGTGATCTTGACTATCCATCCTTCCCCGTACGGATCGGAAGTCACGACATCGGGATCGTCGGCGGCATCCCGGTTGACATAGGCGATGGTGCCTGAAACCGGAGTCACCAGCGGTTGGACCGCCTTGGAGGATTCAAGCTCGACGATTTCGTCGCCGGCCTCGACACGCAGCCCCGCCTCGGGAAGATCGATGAACACCAGATCCCCCATCTGATCGGCCGCATACTCGGTGATGCCGATCATCGCGGGATCAATCGAATCATCTACCCACACATGCTCCGTGGAGTATTGCAACTGATCGGGTACGTCAAGGTTCTCAGCGGGGTTCTCGGAGTGATCGCTCATACTCCCAGCCTAACGCCCCCGCGTTACATGATTGATCCGACCCCCGCTCAGCGCACCGCACTCGTGGGCTGATCGCCGATGACCGTGACCAGCGTGCCCTCCGGGCAGTTGTCATAGATCCATTGGGCATCCTGCTCATACATATTGACGCAGCCGTGCGAACCGTTGGCAGACGGGTCGCCCTTGGCGATGCCGTCGTAGTTCCATAGAGCGGTATGGAAGCCCTCTCCTCCGTCAAAGTAACTGACCCAACGCACGCCCTTGGACAGATACGTGCTGCCGTCGTCGTTCTTCCCGGTCATATCCTGCGTGTTGTATCGAAGATAGATGGCATAGGTGCCCAGATCCGTCTCGTCATGCCCAGATTTTCCGGTGCAGATCAGGAACGTCTTCACCACGGTGTCGCCTTGATATACGATGGCAACCTGCTTGGATCGGTCCACCACGATGCGGTATTTGGACACGGTCTGCTTCACGTCGTGGGCGGTGACATCCGCATCCGCCTTGATCGTGGCCGTCTGACCATTGGACAACGCCTGCGTCACCTGCGCGGCGAGCGCCGAGACGTTCTTCAGCGTGACGCCGTCGATGCCGTGCACCTTGGTCATCAGCGGTTTCCCGTTGCCGTCGACGATCTCCTGCTGGGTGACCATCTTGCGGTTCAATTCGCTGGGAATCTGCGTGTTGACGTAGTCGGTTATCGCCTGCGTGTTGTACTGCAGGGCGATGCTGCCCTTGGCCGGATCCCCCGTCGCGGTGATCCAGGTGGCGACCACCGAGGATGGAATGGTAAACGACTCGTTATCCGCGGTCACCGTGACGCTCGCGCCGAGTCTGCCATTCGCATCCTGAGCCGCCTGCGTGGCGCTTTGCAAAGAGATCGGCATGTTCACATGCCGATAGGCGATGTTCACCGCTGCCGCATGGCCCGGATCGCGCAAAGCCGCTGTTATGGCCTCGTTCACCGGCTTCGATACCGGCGTGCTGCCGCCCCTGCCTTCGGTTGCCACGAACTGTTTCGTCTCAGTGTCGTAAGCGATGCTCGATGCCACGGCCCTATCGGATTGCTTGACGAAGGCGTTCGCGACGTAGGCGTCGCCAGTGAGCGCATTCGTAGTGGCGACCAGCGGTACTTTGGATGTATTCCATGGGTTCAGTCGCTGGAACATGTTGCCGCTTTTTGCGTTCAGCAGATTGCTGACGGTGGCGGTTCCATCGACGTTCACGCCAAGTTCCCGCAACGTTGCCTTGACCGTGGTGCCCTGGCTATCCGAGATCGTAATGGTGGAATCCGCTACGGCGTGGTCGACGATGTTCTTCAGTTCCTGCGCGTTTTTGCCCGTCACCGAGGTGGTGCCGAGGCTCACGCCCGGGGCCGCCTTGTCTTTGAAGTACCACTGCGCTACCGCGAAGGACCCGGCGGCAAGCGCCAGCAGAGCGCATAACAGACCCAGCGTGACGATCCAGGCCATGGTGTGAGTGCGCGTGCGGGACCGCCGCGCCCGGCCTGACCGTGCGCGGACGATCTCATCGTCCGAATCGCTGAGGAAATCCGACGGCTGCGCCGGTTCAAGTGGTGTATACACCGACGCTGCAGGGAAGCTGGAAGCCTGCGAACTGTCCGGTGGCAGCGGCGGCAACGACATGGTGCGCTCCCCGGCCTGCTCAAATGACATGGAGGCGTCGCCGTGATGGGAGGCCCTGTTGTGTTCCGCATGGCTCGGTCCGAAACCATATCCTTCAGCAGTGCTAGTCACATCGCTTCCTTTCGCCGATTCTTAGCAGAGTTTATGCCTAAGTTATGACTGTGACAAGAGAACGGGCCTCTGACGACGCTCTCGTGGTGATGTTATCGTCTCACGACGCGTCCCATGACGTCGACCAATGGCCGCGCGACCTGCCGCGGATGCTCGACCGCGCTGAAATGGCCGCAATCCTCGATCTGCGTGAATGAGGCCGTGGTACCGGTCATCGCGCGGGCCATTGCCTTCATGCTCTCCGGCGGACTGGATGGATCGAGCGAGCCGCTCACCACCGCCGTCGGGACCGAGATCAGCGGCAGTTGACCGCTCAGATCGGCCCGCCCCGCCGCCATCCGCTGCCTCCATGCGACGCCCGCGGGCGATTGCTGTTCGATCCACTGGGTGAAGAGACTGACACATGCCGTGGAGCGTTTCACGGTGGAGTCACCAGGTCGTGGCGTGGCGAAACGCATCACGGGTTCCACGCTCCCCTTATCGCAGGCTTCGGCGACGGCCAAACGTCTACGGCGACCTTGCTCGTTCTCGCCGGCCGCCTGAGTGTCGCAAACGCCGAGACCGGCCACCGTCTCGGGATGCCGTCTATGGATATCGAACATCACGTAGCCGCCCATGGACAACCCGACCCACATGGCCTTGTCATATCCCGCTCGATGCAGCAGGTCGACATAACTGTCCGCCAGCAGATCCAATGCCTGCGTCAACGCACCGTCCGGCGCCACGGTTCCCGACTCGCTGTGTGTCGGAACAGGGCTTTGGCCGGCCCCCGGCATATCCGGAGCCCATATCGGAAACGTCGGCAATCCATCCTGATCCGATTGCGCGATAATTTCGCCGGCGCACTGGTCCCACATCCGGTGATCCACCGGAAAAGCATGGATAAGCACCATGGGAACGCCTTCGCCCTCTCGATACACGGTGTTATGCAATACGAATGTCATTGCTCTCCCTCCACTCGACACTGTCTTCCTCTTATTCTATTGCGGTTTATTGAGATCTACCGACCCGCGAAACACCAAGGTCTCGCATCTTCCGGGCATTTCAAGTTGCCCTTCGTCACTTCCCTCCTGCGAAACACCAAGGTCTCCCCCATTCTTCTGGGGCATTTCCTGTCGTCTTTCGTCACCCGTTGCCCGCGATGCATGTGAGTTCCTCTCCACAAGTCGGGTGATGGGTTTTTCGGACGGTCATTTTCCTCCATCGCCAATCGCCCTTGCCCGCCTTGTGGAGAGAATCCCCGGCGTGTCGCGCGCATCTCAGGCGAGTAGAACTCCGTCGGCATGGCGATCAACACGACCGCCTGGTGCGCGTCGCGGACAGGCGGAAC
>CALNAE010000347.1 GCA_937874315.1 uncultured Bifidobacterium sp.
GGTAATCCGCGCTAACACAACCCCCTTCACTTTCGATGCCATCGCTGTAACGCTCATATTTTTATCACCCCTCTGCCTATTTGTTTTCAAGCCGAGCAACGATCAACGCTTTCTTTCGATGGGATATGGTGCCATTCTGTTAGTAGTCGCGTACCAATTCAAAGTTGCAGCAACCGGTTTCTACACTGCAGGATACGGTGGTAGTACGCAATCGCGCTATTACCAATGCGCCATTGGTATCTTCGCACTATCCATCATATGGATGCTCTCTCGGTTCTTGACGATATTCCCACCGCAGGAAGAGAAAATATCAACCACCTTAATCTACCGAGGGAGACACATTTCACTAGAACCCCTACCACAACTCAGTACGCTTGGAACGGCAGTTGTCACAGGCCTTTGTCTGATTCTGTTATATGACGGATTCATCAACACATTTTTACTCAGCGGACGCTGATATTTGATCACCCATCAACCGCGTGTTGTATATTTTCGACGTATGCTTGCCATCACCATTGAATTTTATAGTGTCCATCGTATTGATTGAGGTTGATGTTCATGAACTTTCCGCGTTCAACACTGGACCACCTGTTAAAGAAATAATACTTCTCGTGTTCAAAGCGCCGGAAACTTTGAGTGTTCGGGCTCTCTGGGCCACGGCTACTGCTTTCACGATAATACAGATTCGCGTCAGTGTCGAGCACCACTAGGTATCCACTCACATTTACTTTCAAACAGAGATCTATATCGTTAAAGGCAACAGCAAGTTCATCATCAAATCCACCAAGTTCATCAAATAATGATTTCTTTATCATTTGACAAGCGCCGGTCACCGCAGCAACATCTGACGGGACTTGTAGGAGACTCATATACCCAACGCCGTTCTGAGAAAAATTGAGATTCATATAGTCAACTCCTCCCGGCGCCACCCAGACACCGGCATGCTGAATCAATCCATCAAAGTTATAGAGCTTTGCCCCAACTACCCCGACTTCCGGGCGTTGGAAGAATCCAACCATCGACGTCAACCAGTCAGGATTGATAACTTCCGTGTCATTATTGAGGAACAGCAACAGCTCGGCATCAGTCTGTGCGGCACCGAAATTGCAGATGGCTGAGTAATTGAACCCAGTCCCCGGCCACGTCACTACATGTACACGCTCATGCCGCTGCTGAATATCCCAGTAATACGACATCGTTTTCTTATCGGTACTGTTGTTCTCGACACAGATGATGTCATAGTTGTCGTAATCCGTTTTGGACAACACCGATTCCAAACATGCCGACAGCAGATCAATATGGTCTTTCGTCGGAATGATAATACTTACCTTCGGGCGTTCACTCATTCGATGAATTATCTTATACATACATGCCGAGGAGCGATTCTCTATATCCACAGGCAAATTCAACCTATCAAAATGGCTTTTAAGAGCTTTAGCTCCTGACACAATGGCATAGGACTTGCTCTCTATGTCGGCACTTGTGGAACCACTGTGTTCACGCCAGTGATACAGCATATACGGTACGTTGTGAATCGAACGGGCTACTTCCGAACATTTCAGCGTGAGGTCGTAATCCTGTGCCCCATTCACTTCAGGTCCGGAAAGTTCAACGCGCGATAGCGCGTATCGACTCACCATCAGCATGTGCGTTATATAGTTGTGCGCGCACAACAAATCAGCATTAAAGTCTGGTTTGAAAACAGGCCACTCGTACTCGCCATCACGAAGATGGTCCTCGTCGCAATAGAGAAGATCAGTCTCAGGGTCTTCCCGCACGGTAAGCATGTAACGGTATAGCGCATCGGGCTCTATGGTGTCATCATGGTCCACAAATGCTAGGTAATCCCCCTTCGCCGCAGCGATACCGACATTGGTATTTTCCGAAATGCTTTTGTTCTCGCACGTGACTACGCGAATACGAGAATCGTGGAACTCACCAAGCACCCTGTCAACCTGCGGGCAAACTCCGCTTGCATTCACAAGAATAAGTTCGAAACGCGCATATGATTGAACAAGCACCGACGTTATCATTGCACGCAAAAATGCTTCAGGAGTGCGGAACACCGGCGTAATAATACTCACAAGCGGCGGTTTCTCCCATGCGGCGAATGACTCACGCTGCCGAATAATATCGGATGGGGTTGCGCGATGACGTTCAAACCACTGATGATACTGCGGATCTTGGGACGCGTATCGCAATTCCTCTGTGGCTCCACGAGTGAATCCATCTACTTCCGGAGGGAGGATGCATGTGAAACAACCATCGGAGAACGGCGCCCCCACTCGATGGACATTGATGCACAACGTCCTGTCCGAACCGTGAAGACCGATTGAATATCCGAGCTCGCGAAGCTGCAACAACGGATTATGCGGATCGGGGACAACACTGTCCTCCAAAACCACCATGTTGGTACCCACCGGTTTAGCGTTGGCGTCCACAACGAACGCCTCGTACTTGGCGTCCGGCTCGTAGGGAATCGTCGCATGGAACCGGCACACCACCTCCGTAGGCGTTAGATAATAGATTCCCGTTACATAGACGAACGGTTGGCCGGAAAGCCGCCGTTGATCGATGTCTCTGATCTGCGCTGCCCTATCGGGATGACGCTTGTATAACAGCCTTGAACGGATTTTGGATTCTACTGGTTTGAACGGAAACGTAAACACCGGCTCGGTATCGGGGTCACCTGCGAACACGCGAACCGACAGATCAACGCCATCAAGGAGAGGAACGGCGACGACGAACAACCGTGCATCTTCGCCATAGGTTGCACCATCGGTACCATGCAACGCCGCTGTGCCTTGGTCTTCGCCGTCGCGAGGCATCTCGTATACTGCGCAGACAAGTTCCCTGCCATTGTCCGCTGCTGCCGATGCATACACCCTATCGGCGGATATCCCCTTCGCAAGGAGCTTGATATATCCCTTGCCGTTCCCGCGGCATTCGTCGAGGATTCTGTAACTCATATATTCCTAACTTTCCCAGTACAGCGGTCACGGCTGCATTGATCCATCACAACCGTCGTTGACATTGTAGTTATCGCAACACCAGATCTTCGGCCACCTGATATAAGTGCCTGCCGTAGTTTGACTTTCCGTAAGCCCGTGCCGCGGCTTGCAGCGCTTCCCGAGATATCCAGCCATGTTCGTATGCAATTTCCTCTGGCACCGATATAGGCAAACTTTGCGACCGTTCAACCGAACGAACGAATTCGCCGGCTTCATAAAGAGACTCCATGGTCCCGGTGTCCAGCCACGCATATCCACGGCCCAATGTCCTGACCTGTAGGGAGTCATCGTCAAGATACAGTCTGTTCAGATCCGTGATCTCATACTCGCCTCGAGCCGATGGTCGCACCTGTTTGGCGAAATCGACCACGCGCGAATCATAGAAATACAAACCGGTCACCGCGTAATGGGACTGCGGTCGTTCCGGCTTTTCTTCAATGGATATCGCCCTGCCGTCAGCATCAAACTCGATGACGCCAAACCGCTCGGGGTCGTCCACATAATATCCAAAGACCGTGGCTCTTTGGGAGGCTGTGCTACGAGCGGCTTCGGCGAGTTGCTTGGACAGACCGTTGCCATAGAAGATATTGTCCCCGAGCACCAATGCACACGCATCCCCATCGATAAAGCGTTCACCGAGAACGAAGGCCTGCGCGAGACCGTCAGGAGATGGCTGAACCAAATATGCCAACTCAATTCCGAATCGAGACCCGTCGCCAAGCAACCGCTCGAAATTCGGTAGATCTTGAGGAGTGGAGATAATGAGGATGTCACGGATTCCCGCGAGCATCAACGTCGATAACGGGTAATAGATCATCGGCTTGTCGTAGACCGGCAACAGCTGTTTTGAAGTCACCGACGTCAATGGATAGAGCCGTGTACCTGATCCCCCAGCCAGAATGATGCCTTTCATCGGTCTTTGTCCTTTGCACGTCGACGGTATCGCTGATTAGCCATATTAGCCCTAATGATAAATAATGGTGCATATGCCTTTGCTGTCAATCATCATCCCGGCCTATAACAACAGCCGGTATCTGTCGGAATGCGTTAGAAGTGTCTTATCACAGGATTTCCGCGACATTGAGGTCATCATCGTCGATGATGACAGCACAGATGACACCCCGGCCGTCATCAACGCTCTAGCCCTATCCGATTCACGCGTACGAGCCGTGCGGCACAGCACTAACCAGGGCACACTCGCCGCACGCGCCACGGGGGTCGAGCAATCGCATGGAACATACGCCATGTTCATCGACCAAGATGATGCCTTACGAGCCGAGACGCTATCGAGACTTATCCAAGCATCAGAATCCGACACCGCAGACATATATCATTTCGGCGTGCAGGTCGAGGCCGCCAACCCAGTCGCCGAGCAAGCCAGCGCCGGTATGACCGCATTCTTGACACCACAACCAAGAACCATACGAGGAGAGGCAATACTACAAACACAATTTGCGGAGAGCCAGGGCTTCGACTGGCACCTTCATCATAAAATGTTTCGCGCGAATCTCCTCAGATCCGCCTATCATGCCGCAGCCCACACCCGACTGTTGCTCTCCGACGATCTCTACATGAATTTCATCATCGATTCAATGGCAGATTGTTACGTCGCTCTACCCAAATCACCGTGGTACATATATCATCTCGGTCGAGGGGATACACTCGGAGCCACGCTGACCGTACCCGCTCTTCACAAAATTGCGCTCAGAGATGCCAAAGCGTTGCGGCTGATACGTCAGTTCGCTGAAGGGCCTTATGCTCCTAACCGCGGCGATTGGAACAATCGGATCGCAGACGTTCGAGACAGACTGGTCGAACATACTATGAATGAATGGAAAGATAATCTTCCCGGTCCAGAGCAGCGAAATGGCCTACACGATATTCTTTCGATTTGGGAACCGGACGCTGTATGCGGTGAGCTATATCGATATGTTCGCGACGCCGCCTATGCATATCTACAACAGGTAAATATCTCGTCCCCAATTGCACTTAACCACCGTCTTATGGCACTCGAATATCTTCATATGGCGCAAGACACGGAACTCCGTTTCTCATCTTCGCATTCGAGTAACCTTCGGTACCGCGAAATGAAGGATATCGCCGAACAGCATCTGCGCGACAGTGGACTGTTCAAGAATACGGCCGGCCAGCGGAAGTGTTCTTTGCCGCATTGGATGAGAAGCCTTTTCTCGAAGTAATCTGAACCTGTCGCTTTGCACGGTTAAACTTCTCTCATTACTGCTGATTGCGAGGAACTATGCCGAAGATTTCAATCATCGTCGCCGCCTATAACGTAGAGCAATACCTCTCACGCTGTCTAGCGAGCATTGCTGATCAAACATTCACAGACATTGAGGCAATAGTCGTAGATGATGCAAGCACCGACAGAACCGGCGGCATCATTCAGGAGCAGGTGTGTCGAGACCCACGATTTATCGCTGTCACACATGAGACCAACCAAGGTCTGCACCTCACTCGAAAGACAGGCGTTGAGCATGCCTCAGGAGCGTACTCCTTCTTTCTCGATGGAGACGACGAACTCGCCCCGAATTTCTGCGAACAGCTCGCCACACAAATCGATCGAAACCCCGTCGATATCCTGCATTTCGGCCTTACCGTCGTTGGCGATAACGGCATTCAGCCAAAAGAATGCCATGCATTCGAAGCCTTCAACAATGCTCCAACCGATGATGCGACTGGGCATAACATCATTCGTGACATCTTCGATCCACGGTTCGGGCAGAAAGTTGACTGGCGCGTCACCCAACGACTGTTCCGCACCGATATATTGAAGTCAGCCTTCAACGCCATGTCGTCAAATCGCTTGGAACGGGCGGAAGACGGATATGAATGCTTTGCAATTAGCTCACTCGCGCAGTCATATCACTCATTTAAGCAGTGCAAAGGATACGTTTATCATTATGGAAGGGGCGTGACCGGTACCAGCCAGATCGACGCAGCCACATTCGTCAAATTCTGCGGACAATTCAAGGCTTGTTTCGACGCAACCTCTGAGTTCATCGACCAGCAAGCTATAGAGAACGGCCATTCTCTTTACCTAGGCTTTACCCATAAGGCGCTTGAACTCCTCGCGAACGACTGGAGAACCAGACTTGCGGAAGAAGACCAGATGCGAGCTGCTCAAGGTATGGAACAGGTGTTTGGGGCACCCGCGACGGCACGTGAATTATATCGGTTTGTCAGAGACCGAGCCTATGAGATGTTAACCAACGATATTTCTGCGGATTCCGCTGATGAAGTTTTCCGTTGGCGCTCGATTGCGCAATCAATCGAGCGACCCATTGAAAGCACTGAAGAAGACTATCGTTGCGAGCGAATGAGACGTAAGGCAGCAGAACATCTATCTCAGCTGAAGGAACGAGACCAGATGCAAAGGGCCGCTCGCCAGTCAATCAAAATTTTTGTAACCACTCATAAACGTGTGGATAAACCGTCCAGCGACATTCTCCAACTAGTGCAAGTGGGACCCGGAGTCGTCAACAACCGCTTCCACAACACGCTCCATGACGATGATGGAGAAAATATTTCCGCGAAGAATCCCATGTACTGTGAGCTGACAACTCAATATTGGGCATGGAAAAATGCCGAGGCGGACTATTACGGTTTCTGCCATTATCGGCGTTACTTTGACTTCTCACAGCAGGAACATATAGAAAATCCTTACGGCGAGATCATGGATGATTACATCGATGCCAAAGCGGTCCACGACTATCGACTCGATGACGCGAACATTTCTGCCACAGTTAAAGGTTTCGATGTCATAACCACCCGGTTTCAAGATCTGCAGACTGTTATTGACGGAGTCGGCACTCCGAAAGCCGTCTGGAAGGCGGCACCATATCTTCAGGACAACGATCTTCGCCATATTTACGATATCTTGTGTGCGCGCCACCCAGACTATAAGGCCGATGCGGACGCGTTTCTTAATGGCCACCACTCCTGTTTCTGCAACATGTTCATTATGAGGAAGGCAATTTTCTTCGATTATTGCGAGTGGCTGTACCCCTTGCTCGAAGAATTCGAGCGCACTACGGACATGAGCCACTACAGCAAGGAAGCGCTGCGCACACCGGGGCATCTGAGCGAACGTTTGCTCAATATCTATCTTTTCCACCACAAGCGCATCGGCAGCAACTGGAAGACCAGAGAGCTGCAATGCGTGCACTTCACACACCCCGAGCAGGAACGGGCAATCGAGCCGCTTGTCGACGTCACGCAGCCTGAACGCATCATTCCCGTAGTGTTCGCGGCAGATAATAATTATGTTCCGATGGTCACCACCACGCTTTCCTCCGCCATGAAGCATGCCGATCCCGCGCGATACTATGACGTTGCGATTCTGGAGAAAGATATTTCCGCCGATAATCAACGACGCATGACTGAGTTTTTCTCACAGTTCCCTAATACGACATTGCGTTTCATCAACGTCGAACGGGAAATTTCCGGCTATGATCTCTCCACAAACAACGAGCACATCAGTACCGAAACATACTACCGTTTCCTCATTCA
>CALNAE010000348.1 GCA_937874315.1 uncultured Bifidobacterium sp.
CTCTTCACATCGGTCATTTCGACCTTGTGAATTGTTTTCTGATTTTTCGCCATGATAAAATATAATGGAACATGAATTAAGACAACTTCGAAACTACTTCTTAATGTGAATCTCGTGGTATACTGGAGGCAATCAATGAAAAGGAGATAATCATCATGTCACGCACGCGCCGTCATTTCACGTCGAAATTCAAATCCGATCTCGTCATCGAGCTGCTCAAGGGTGAGAAAGACCTCAACACGCTGGCGGCTGAGAACGAAATCCTGCCGAACCTCTTGCGGAACTGGAAGAACGAGTTTCTCAGCAAGGCAAGCATCATATTCGATGATTCCAGAGAGGACAACCTCAATCAAAAACTCGAGACCGAGCGGAAGGAGAAAGCCTCCTATGCCCGCAAAGTTGGCCAACTCACCATGCAGGTGGATTGGTTGAAAAAAAAATCTGAGGAAATTCTTGGACCGGACTACGAGAAACAGTATTCTCCAAAACCTTTCGAGGAGTGAGTGCAAGGAGCTTTCCCTTCGGAAAGCAGCGAAGCTGCTCGGCGTCAACCGCACGAGCCAATACTACCAACCCAAAGAGAACACTCCATCAGATGAAGAGCTGGAATGCAAGCGCATCATCGATCGTTTCCACACGGACAATCCTGCCTGGGGCGCAAGGCAGCTGGCCTCGCAGCTGCAGCGCCTCGGGCATCAGGCCGGACGACGCAAGACAGCTCGCTATATGCGCGAGATGGGCATCGACGTCATCTATCCGAAGATGAACCTTTCCAAGCGGCAGCAACAAGCGCAGGTGATGCCCTACCTGCTGAAGCATGTGGATATTCAGCAGCCTAACCAGGCATGGTCCATCGACATCACCTACATTCCCCTGGAGCACGGTTTCGTTTATCTGACAGCCATCATCGACTGGTACAGCCGCTGCATTGTTGGCTGGGAGGTGGACGATACCCTGGACACCCGGATGGTCATTGCCGCCGTAAGGAAGGCTCTCCGTATAGCAAAGCCGCAGATTCTCAACTCCGACCAAGGATGCCAGTTCACCAGCAAGGAGTACAAGGCTTTCCTCAAGGAACACAAGATCCGCCAGAGCATGGATGGCAAGAGCCGCTGGGCCGACAACATCAAGATTGAGCGGTGGTTCCGGACATTCAAGTATGAGGAAGCCTATCTCACGCAGTACCGCAACATCCGGGAGGCTCGCAAGGCCATCCGCAACTACATCAACGTGTATAACTTCCAGCGCTGCCACTCAGCCATCGGGAACGTCCCGCCAGCAGAGCGCTACTTCCCGGCACTGCTGCTCAATGCTGCAATGTCTGCTGCCTGATACATTTAGAAATTTATCGATTTTGGTCTTGACAAGCGTGCCACTATAGATGTCGAGCTGATTATATTGGCAAAACAGGTGGCCTGCTTATGTACGAAATATTTATATGGAGAGGATAGGTTCGTTGTAAAATGAACTTGAACAGTTAATCAAAAACAAAAATCCATAGCGACTTCCTATGTTAAAATGGTTCTGCAAAACAATCACCAACAAAGGAGTATCGCTATGGATCAGAACCATTTTAACACAGATGAGGCTGTTCGTAAATCAGGAAGTCATCTTACGCTCGCTGAACGAGGGATGATTCAGGCTCTACATAGAGAAGGGATGTCCTTGCGCGATATCGCTAAGAATATCGGCTGTGCCCATACGACAATCTACTATGAACTGAAGCGCGGCACACCACCTCGCAAGAGCAATCGCGGCCGCATTCCTAGATATACTGCCAAACGTGGACAGGAAGCCTACGCGGCGAACCGCAAGCGATCCAAACGCCCCTGCAAGATTGATCGCGATGATTGCGAACCATTCATCCAGTGGATGTGCGAGCGCATCCTCAAGGACCGCTGGTCGATTGATGGATGCGTCGGTGCTGCGCGGCTGATGAAGTCATTCCCCGAGGGAACCATCCCTTGCACCAAGACGCTCTACAAG
>CALNAE010000349.1 GCA_937874315.1 uncultured Bifidobacterium sp.
TGCCGCTCATATCGTACGCCGCAGTTATGTTTCTCCACCGCACCCCCAATCCCAACCATAGGCAAGGCGTTGCACTTATACTGAGACAACGGGCACACTTGACCGTGTGGGGCACGGTGATAGTCTGTAGCTGATAACTGAAGATTGACATAACTTTGAACAAGGGAGTTGATAGTTATGAAAAAGATAATTGGGGGGAATGTTGGAAGGCTAATCACCGGGTTGATTGCATTGCTGGCTTCTTTTGCGCTGGCTTCTCCTGCCGCTGCTGCGCCCGTTACGGTATCCTGCGCGAACTGTCAGGCGAAGGCCGAGCAGACGCTGAGCGAGATGGTGGTGAAGACGGGTCCTGATGCGCAGCGGAAAGTCTCTGCTGTAATCTAGGCAGTGAAAGATCATCGGGTGGTTACACATGCTCAGATCAATGATCTGTATTCGGGTGAGGCCAAGGTTTATGGTTTCCCCGGGCAGAACGATAGCTCTGTGTTTGTCACCATTCCGATTCACGGTCGCTACGGTCTACCCAGCAATTTCACTGCTCAACTGGACAGCGCGGGCAACGTGACTGATTACAACGAGATGTTGATTATCAAAAACGACCTCGGGAATTTCCGCGCGACCAATTACACCAACGGCGGCGATATGAAGCAGATAGACACCAGCACGCCCTATAGAAGCGATGCCAAGCTGAGGCAAGAAGTTCTGCGGCAGTCTGCGGGCCACATATCAACCATGGGGAACCCTGCTGTATGCGCGAGCATCGTGTTCGGCGTAGGTACTGGCCTAGGTGCGTTGGTTGCTTCTGTTTGCGCCGGCTCTTGTGTGGGCGCAGCCTCTGGTGTGACCCTTCCTATCTGCCTGGCCTGCGTGGGCATGTTCGTCGCGGTGGGAAGTGGCGCTGTGGGACAATTCGTTGACTGCCTGAACCACTGATTTTCCGGACTTCTGAATGCAAGGAAGTGGAGGCTTGAATTATGAAGGACTGTCTGTTCTGGCTGAGTGGCATAATCGGTGCGTCAGCCATTCTAATCGTGCTGTCCTCTGTGGTTTCGTTGTATTTCGCGTACTCGAATTACACGCTCTGCATGCTGGTGCTGGGCGTTGTAGTTTTCTTGGCTGCTCTGGTGCTGTTGAGATATGCGCGAAATCATGAGGACTAAAATCCGCACCTAAGAGGCTTGGGGCTGGACCATTGTGGCTTGGCCCCAAGCCCCTTTCCCTTAACCCGGAAAGATGAAGTGAATTGCAAAGAGCTAATTTCTTCAGTGGGCGTTTTCTGTGCGCCAGCATGAGCGAACATGACATCATCACTTTTGCCCACACGGCAGAGAAGGTTGGAATATCGCCATTTATTGACACCTTCAATATTGCCATGAGATGTTGGATTGCCTAGTATATCGATAAAAACGCCCACTGAACGAAATAAACGCCCACTGAAGCGGGGAACCGGGTTTAGACGCACTCGCATGCTGCCAAAGCCGTATTCAATCTCGTCCACATTCACTCCCAGCCGTATCCACTCCCAGCCGTATTCGATCTCATCTGTATCCACTCCCATCTGTATTCGATCTCAGCCGCATTCAACGTCTCTATTATTCATTCGCAATCATTCCCATCCGCAATCATTCCCATTCACAGAGTGGTATGAGACTCAGGAGCAAGCCCTCTGACAAGGAATACGACAATTTCCTGGGTTATGGAATCGATATCGAAGATCGGTTTCTTAACGTTACCGGTCATGCCATTCAACGTTGCATTGTTCGGCGTGGTTCGATTCGGCGTCTCGCGATCCGTCACGGCGCGATTCGTTGCCGCGCGAGCCGGCACCTGAACTGCCGCGGCGCTATTCATTGCTACCTGATCCGGCGTCTCGCGAGCCGGCATGCTATTCGATGCGGCTTGATTCGTCGTCGTATGATCCGCTGTCGCCCTATCCATGATCATATGCGGAACGACGTAGCCGGCTACCGTTGAGATCAGATATCGCAGTATTCTTTCCGTCGGCCAGTCAACCAGCTGCCCTTCCCGCTGATAATAGGCAAATAACGGCGCCATATCCTGTCCAATGCGCGACAGCTCCTCCGCGATCTTCGCGGAGAGTTCCTCCGCTACCCGTCCATCGGTGAATAATTCGGTGATCACGATTCTGATCAGTCGCTCGTTCGAGAGAATAAAGGCAAGCCGATTCTGGACAGCCATCGTCAGGAATGCACTGAAATCGGGTGGACGATGCGCGGATATCGCCGAACGGAACTCGTCCGAGACACGCGGAATGACGCCTTGGATAAACGGGGTCAGCAAGGCATGGAGGATATCGCGTTTCGTCGCATAGCGTTTGTACACGGTGCCCTGCGAGACATGCGCGAACGTAGCGATGTCCTTCGTGCTGGTTCGGTCGAAGCCTTGCCGCGCGAACAGCGTCAGGCTCGCCCGCAGCACCGCCTT
The DNA here is from genome assembly GCA_937874315.1 of uncultured Bifidobacterium sp. Taxonomy (GTDB): domain Bacteria; phylum Actinomycetota; class Actinomycetes; order Actinomycetales; family Bifidobacteriaceae; genus Bifidobacterium. The sequence continues at coordinate 2,446 of CALNAE010000349.1, forward strand.
CTGTCGCTCGGATACGTCGAGGTCTTCCAGCGCCGTGGAAAACAGGTCATCGAGAGAATGTGAATTCATAAGGTTCCCCTAGACCCGCCGATATCGGCGCATTACCAGGAGATTGAGCCCGAGGAACACCGCGATGAACAGCGCCAGCACGCCCAAATGCGGCGCTATCTGCGTGAACCCCGCGCCCTTCTGCACCACCGCGGTCATACTGCTGGCTCCCCAATACAACGGCATCAGACGTGCCACGGCCTGCAGCCATCCCGGCATGGCGTCCAGCGAGATGATGCCGGAGAAGAAAATCTGCGGAATGATGAGCAACGGAATGAACTGCATCATCTGGAATTCCGTGGTGGCGAACGTCGAAATGAGCAGCCCCAGCGTCAAGGCCGTGCCCGCCAACAGCAGATTGATGAGGATCACATATCCGAGACTGCCGAGAATCTGCGTCTTGAACACCGCTAGGGTGTAGGTAACGACGGCGAGGGTCTGGACCACCGCGATGGCACCGTAGGCCGCAAGATAGCCGGCGATGATGTCATGACGATGAATCGGAGTCGCGAGCAAGCGGAACAGCGTGCCGGTCGTTCGCTCGTGCAGCAAGGCGATGCCGGAGATGAGAAACACGAAGAAGAACACGACGAAGCCCATAAGAATCGGAACCAGCGTGGTGAAATAGCTGGCGTCCTTGCCGCCGTACAGATAATGCGTCGTGACGCTGCGCGATGCGTCGGCGGATGAAACGCCCGAAGATGATGTCTGCGTCTGCATACCGGTCGAAGCTTTGGCACTTCCCGCCTTCAGGGCCCGGATTTGCGCGTTGAGCTCGGCGACCGTCGCCTGCAATTGCCGTATCGCCTTGGCCTGGCCGGCGATGGTGGTCGCGGCGGCCTTTGTGGAGAGTTTGATCTGCGCGGCTTGCAGACTCTGCTCGATGAGAGCGGTCTTCGACTGATCCGCCCCCGCAAGCGTCAACGTCAACGCGTTTCCATGCTGCTGCAGATATCCGGCATAGTCATGGTCCCGGATGGTTCGTATGGCCAGGTCGCTCGAGCTTGCGCCACTTGAACTATCCGTACCGCTTGTGACCGTACCCGTACCGTTCGTGACTGAATCGGCGCGAGACGAGTTGGCATCGGAGGTATTCGTATCAGCCGAGTTCACGGCATCGCCGGTAGCGGAGGTCGTGATGACGTGGAGCCGCAAGCCGTCGGTTTTCATCGCGTCGAGCAGCGTGGCGTCCACGGATTGCACCGCGAGATCCGCACTCGCCTTGCCTGCATCTTGGAACAGTGCGTACATCAGCGTGAGAATCAGTAACGGAGCCATGAACATCATCGCCAAGGTTCGTTTGTCGCGGAACAGCTCGATCAGTACCCGTTTAGTCATTGCCAGTATGCGCATCATGATCCTTTCCCGCCTGTACGAAGGCCTGCTCGAGATTCGTAGCATGGTACCGTGCGCGGATTTGCGAGGGTCATCCCTCGGCGATGATTCCGCCGTCCCTGATCATCATGAGGGTATCCGCCTCGGCCGCATCAGCCATGACATGCGTGGTAAAGATGATGGCGTGACCCTCCTCGGCGAGTCGATGCAGATCGTCCCAGATCTGGATACGCAGCTCAGGGTCAATGCCGACGGTCGGCTCGTCGAGCATTAGCAATCGTGGGTCGCCGATCAACGCTATCGCCAAGGACAGCCTTCGTTTCATACCGCCCGAATAATCCCTGACGCCGCGGTCCAGCGCATTCTCGAGGTGCACGATACGCGCCACGCGAAGCACTTCGCGTTTTAATGGATGGCCGGACATCCGCTGCAGCGCGCCAAAAAACGCGAGGTTCTCCCGCCCGCTCAGGCTCTCATACAGGGCGTCGGTCTGGCCCATGAAGCCGATATGCCCGAGCTCGGCGCGGTTGGGCATATCGCGGTGCCAAGCGCCTCGACCGTTCCCGCACGCGGCCTGCGCATGCCCATGATGGTGCTGATCAGCGTGGTCTTTCCGGCGCCGCTCGGCCCGATCAGTGCGAGGATCTCGCCCTCCCGCACATCGACGCTGACGTCATGCAGCACCTCGACCTTGCCATATCCCTGCACGAGATGCGACACCCGTACCGCAAACGGCGTATTCACCATCGACCGTGTTGGTCCTGTCATGCCATGCCGCCTTTGCTCTGCGAATCATCCGATGAGTGAGTGTCCACTCACCAATCGATATGATACACGTGGCGCTACTGGAAACACATCTGACCCACAACATGCAGCTGGCCCGAATATGCCGCGCTCACCTCGTCACGTCGGTCACGCGGTCACGCCTGCTGTTCTTGCTGTCTGTAGTCATTCCCGCCGTCTTTGTCATCCAAGCTGCTCCCTCAGGCAAGGAGTCGGGAGGCACAACGTCAGGGGTCTCAACCTTTCATCACCGCCTTGGACATCCTTGCCACCTACCCGCCGCGCATCACATACCCTTTTTGGCAACGGATTTCTTCAGTGGGCGTTTTTGGTGTGCGGCAAAGTGTCGAACACAGAATGATCACATGCACTGGAATGGGAATTGGTCGGAATTCCGCCATTTGTGGTCATCTCGTCGGCGATTTGAGAGACGCGGATGCACTGGTATATCGCGCGAAACGCCCACTGAACGAAATAAACGCCCAGTAAAGACGCGTAGAAGTCCGCTGAAGCACATATTCGCCCAGCGAAGCGCGCGAAACGCGGTTCGCGGCCGAGCCGAATCACATCTAGGACATGATATGACCGGAAACCGGAAGTTGGGGTGAGCCCGGCGGTTTCAGACCGCCAAGATTGGATTTACGTGCAGCCAAGTACGGTCCAGCAGAGAGGAGGACGAGAGAAGAAGATCACCAGCTCTCTTGGAAACGAATAAGGACACGGCTGAGTATGAATTAGCGGGCAACGGTGAAACCGAAGTCCATGTACGAGCTAATGGACGACTATAAGCCAACAGGCAATGACGAACCGGAATCCAATTACGCGCTAGTGGGCGGCTATGAGCTGGCGGGCGAGGGCTTTGAATTCCGACGCGAGTGGCGTGGTGGCGAGCGCTCCAACCTCGTTGAGCACTGCGGGCCGACCCGATTCGCCGATCTCGCGGATGTCGGTTTCCAGGGGCAACTGGGCGAGCAGAGGCACGTCGGTTCCCAGCGCGGTGGTCAGTTGCTCGCTGACGCGCCTCCCTCCTCCCTCGCCGAAGATGTGCAGCCGCTCACCCTCGTGATCGAAATAGCTCATGTTCTCCACCACCCCGCGCACCCTCATCGGCACCTGCAACGCCACCAGTCCCGAGCGTACGGCGACATCGGAGGCACTGGGCTGTGGCGTGGTGACCACCACGAGTTCGGCGTTGGGTAGCGCCTGCGCCACGGAAATGGCCATATCACCGGTGCCAGGAGCCAGATCGAGCAGCAGCACGTCGGGACTTCCCCACCACACGTCTGCCAGAAATTGCTCCAATGAACGCTGCAGCCGGGGTCCACGCCACAGGATCGCACGCTCGGAGCCGGCGAACATGCCGATGGAGATCATCTTCACTCCCCAGGCGGTCACGGGCATGAGCATGCCGTTGAGATTGGTCGGTTGGGTGTGCACGCCGAAAAGCTTCGGCAGCGAGAATCCATAGATATCAGCGTCGATCGCAGCGGTGTCATAGCCCAGCGCGGCGAAGGTCGCCGCAAGATTGGCGGTGACCGATGACTTGCCGACGCCGCCTTTGCCCGAGGCGATGGCGAAGATACGTGTATGCGTTCCGGGCTTGTTGAACGGATTCTGATGCCGCTCGGCCTTAAGCTCAGAGACCAGATTGCCCAGCTTGTCCTGGCTCATGGCCGACAACTCGATATGCGGTTGCAAAACAGCATCCGGGTAGGAACGGACAGCGCCGTTGATCTGGTTGGTGATGGTCTGCGAAAGCGGGCAGCCTGGCACCGTGAGTTCAACGTCGATGGTCACGTCGAAAGCGCCGGGCGCATTGGCCGGCCTGCTGGTAATCGCCGCGATCATGCCCAGATCGGTGATCGACCGCCCCAACTCGGGGTCGATGACCTTACTGAGGCGGTCGTATAATTCGGCTTCGATATGGCGTGGCTCATCCTTGGCTGACATTCGTCCTCCTCACATTGCAAACGCTCACCACCCTAGCGCGTCGGCGGACGGCTTGCCAGAGTCGGCTGGGTTG
>CALNAE010000350.1 GCA_937874315.1 uncultured Bifidobacterium sp.
GGAAGTCTAGGTATTAGATATATGTTTTTGTTCAAGCAGAGGACGGCATACGGGCTCTAGTACGGTGTCGTGGGCGCGGAGATGTGTATAAGGAACAGTCACGGTTTTGGTGATGAACGTGGAGTCCTGGCCGCTGTATGTATTGTCGTAATGAGACTGGGATGTCGCGTCGGTTCCGGGTATCGTCCCTCCGGACACAGTCGCGGTGTTCGCGTAGTTCACCAGATAGGTGGGATCGTCGAGCTTCGTGGTGTAGGTGATGGTGTAGCTCTGGTAGCCGGCGTCCGAGGGGAAGGTGTAGTCGAAGGACTTGCCCGACGCAGGCAGCGCGGCGGTGGCGATCGCTGTGCCGTCCGACACCCTGGTGACGGTGTAGTTCCCCACATACGTCATTCCCGGGGTCATGTCCTGCAGGGTGTCGGAGAACGTGACCCCGCCGAAGTCGCGTTTGAACGTACCGGAATTCACCTTCACCGTCCAGGAGATGGTTCCGTCGCTGTTCCTCGTGGGGTTCGCCTTGTAGACGTCCGTGAAGCCGCCGGTGCGCTTGTATTGCGCGGTGTCCTTGCCGTACTGGGTGCCGTCCTCGGAAAGGATCGCGTCGTTGTTGTACTGGCGCTGGACGTTGGGGTCCGTGAGCTTGGTGGAGTATTCGATGGTGTAGGTGCCGGTGTAGGCCTTGTCCGTCGGGAACGTATAGCTGAAGGACTGCTTCGAGGGATCGAGGACTGCGGTTCCGATCTGGTTGCCCGCGGAATCCTTGACGATGTACGACCCGGTGTAGGCCTGCGCAGGGGAGCCTGCCGGGTCGGTGCCGTCTCCGAGCTTCTGGGCGGCAAGCAGGTCATCGGTCACCGTCATGCCCGCCATGTCGGCCTTGTATGTTCCGGAGTTGACGGTGATCTTCCAGTCGGCGACTCCGGTATTGTCGTGGTACTGGACGTATCCCTTCTTGACACCGACGAAGCTGATCGCAGGCGTGGTCTGAGCCTGTCCCGAGGAGTTCTTGTCCCAGGTGTATTTGATGGTGTTCTGCAGATTCGGAGTGCTGCCCGTGAGCAGGGCCTGCTGTGCGGCGTCGGTCAGCACCGCGTCGTAGGTCAGGGTGTGGGTGCCCTTCGTCAGCTTTCCGATCGTCGCGCTGGCGGTCCGAGGGGAGGCCGTGTTGTCGACCGTCACGGACGAGTCCGCCAGAGCGGTCGAATCGAAGGCGAACGTTCCGGGGACGAATGTCATGCCGTCCTGCATGGAATCGACGAACGCGAAGTCGGTGGTGTCCGAATCCGCGGTAAATGTCGTGGTGAAGTGCACGGTCTTCCCGTCTGCATCCACTGCCGCAGATTTGACGGCATCGACCTTTGCCGGGTTGAAGCTGACCACCACACTGGCCCCGCCGGGGAAATCGATGGTGGTCTGGCTCTGCCCGTTCGAGGCGTCGGAGGAGACCTGGAAGTGGAAATCGAAATGAAGCTTGATGCCGCTGGTGTGGCTTTCCAGGAAGGTCTTGTCGTAATCGACGAGGATCTTGTCTCCCGAGATGCTCCAGGTGCCGGCCACATCGCCCGAATCCGAATACAACCGCTTCTGCGCCATGTCGGCCACATTGATGGTGCTCGGGAAATCATATTCCAAAGCGGTTTGGTCGATTGTGGGGAAGTCGCCCTTGAAGGCGATGTTCAGTTTGCCGTATAGCACGTCTCCCCGGTTGACCGAGGTTGTCGAGTCAATCGGCTGTGTTTCGTCTTTATCCTTATACAGACCGGCCACCACCGTGGAATTGCTCGCGTCGATAACCGTTCTCGTCGCGTCTGCGGCCATAGCCCGGGTCGCCACACTTCCCGATAATGCTACGGCCATGAGCGTGGCCAATGCCACCAGCCATGCGACTGCTGATCTCCCGATGTTTCTCATTCTTCTCCCTAGAGTCGTTGTTTTCCCGGAATTCCCCCGCTAGCCGCCGCTTCACACCAATGGTTCACGACGGTTCTTTCTGTCAGCCAACAACCGTCCATAGCTGTACAGACCGATCTTGATCATGTCCGCCCGTCTCAGTCACTGAACAATCGTTTACATAAAATCCATCTTATCATAGCAAAAAGCGTATTACTCAATATTCAACCCGTTGTCAAACTGACCGTCAAGGCCACCGCGATGAATCCTTCCAAAGCCTCGCGTCCGATCCGCCCGTATTCCCTGGACCAGCGGCGCAGCGTGCAGCCCTTGATGCCCGGCTCCTCGGACGGTTCGCGCACTGGTTGCTCACGGCCGATCACCACCTGGGCGGCAGCGGTCCTGAACGCCGGTTATGGCGTCTTCTCATCCGTGTCATCATCGGCTCCCTGCAAACCACTTCAAAGTCTCGAAGAACAGTTCAAAGCGACGGGATGTACCAAGATCACGGTGAAATCGTTGCGGCGTGGACGGAATGGGGCCGATACGGCGCAACCTTCGATATTTCATGGCTCGGCCCGAACCGACACGGTTTTCGAGGGCCTGCTTCGAGACAACGCGCCATTGACCATTGCATTCGTCGACGTTTATGGGCACCGTTATATGGTCGGGTCAATCCGTCGGACATTGCGGACCGACCTGGACAGCATATGTCATAACCTTCCTATGTCAGTGTCAGTCAGACTGATCGAGCACAACGCCGAGCACATGTGAACCGAGAATATTCAACTGATCTACCGCAGCTTTCAGATCCTGTTTTCTTGTTCGTCCCGATGCCGCCACAAGCACAACATTGCCCCCCGGCTGCGTGAACGACGCCACATCGTGTGAGTCTTGGAACGGCATCGCGTCGATAATTACGTAGTCGTATGTGTTGGAAGCCTGCTCAATCAACTCGGTCATCGTTGCGGATCCCATCATGCTACGCCCCTCGGGAATTCTGCGGCATGCGC
>CALNAE010000351.1 GCA_937874315.1 uncultured Bifidobacterium sp.
GAACGGTTGATGGCGGAAATGATGGCCTTCAACGAGCTGGTGGTGATCGACGAATCGACGCCGACACCCCAGATGATCTGCATCTCGGACTCCTCGCCGATCTGGCATTCGACATACGACGCGGCCATGGCATCGGTACCGGCGGTCATGGCGTGTTCGGCGTAATCCATCACGGAAACCACAATGCCGAGATTCCTCAACACGTTGAGGAACGCGGCGAGCGGGCCGTTGCCGATACCGCTCAACTCGCGCTCGACGGGCTTCGCATCGGGCGTGGTGCCCCGATCGAGCAGTCGAGCCTTGAGCACGGTATCGGAACCATCCTCGCCCGAGGACACGGATACCTTCAGCAGCTTGAGCCGGCCCCACGGTCTCAGGGTCGTGTCATGGCAGTCCTTCACCAGCGGGCCGGCCGCCGTAGCTCCGCTTTCCTCGACAGGAAGGTACTCATCCTTGAACAGGTGCCAGATATCCTCGTCACGAACCTCTCTCTTGGTCTGGTCCGCGTAGTTCTGCACGATCTTGTCGAATTCGACCTGCAACCGCTTGGGCAGATCGAAATTATGGTTCGTCTTGAGCAGATAGGCCATGCCGCCCTTGCCCGACTGCGAGTTGACACGGATGATCGCCTTGTAGCTCCGGCCGATGTCCTTAGGATCGATCGGGAGATAGGGAACCAACCAAAGGAAATCGTCAAGCTGGGCATCCGCGCGCTCCGCCGCCATCTGCCTGGCATCGAGACCCTTCTTGATGGCGTCTTGATGCGAACCGGAGAACGCCGTGAACACCAGATTGCCGGCGTACGGATGGCGCTCGGAAATCTTGATCTGATTGCAGTATTCCACGGTTTTACGCAATTCGGGGATATTCGAATAATCGATCTGCGGATCGATGCCCTGGGTAAGCAGGTTCAGCCCCAACGTAACCAGATCGACGTTGCCGGTCCGCTCGCCGTTACCCAGCAGGCAACCCTCCACGCGATCGACGCCGGCAAGCATCGACAATTCGGTTGCGGCGACGGCCATGCCCTCATCATTATGCGGATGGATCGAAAGCACGATCGTATCGCGATCACGAAGATTGCGCGACATGTATTCGACCTCGTCGGCGAACACGTTCGGCGTGGTCATTTCGACGGTATTGGGCAGATTGATGATCATCTTGTGCTCAGCGGTCGGCTTGATGACATCGATGACGGCCTCGCACACCTCCAACGAATACTCGGGTTCGGCCCCGGAGAAGGACTCGGGCGAATATTCGTAATACACGTCAAGATCGCGTGCATCGCCTTCGAGCTCCTTGCACAGCACCGCGGCATCGGTGGCGAGCTTCTTGATCTCCGCCCGGTTCTTGCGGAACACGACCTCGCGCTGCAACACCGACACCGAATTGTAGAAGTGGACGATCGCGCGCCGGGCTCCACGCAAGCACTCGTAGGTTTTGCGGATCAAATGCTCGCGCGCCTGAGTCAGCACGGCGATGGTCACGTCGTCGGGAATCAGCTCGCGCTCGATCAGCATGCGGATGAAGTCGTAATCGGTTTCGGATGCGCTGGGGAATCCTACCTCGATCTCCTTGAATCCCATCGAAATCAGCAGATTCCAGAACCGCAGCTTGCGTTCGGAATCCATAGGGTTGATCAACGCCTGATTGCCATCGCGCAGATCGACGGAGCACCAGCGCGGAGCCCGGGTGAGCACACGCTCGGGCCATGTGCGTTCCGGATAATCGAACGGAACCTGCCGGTTGTACGCCGCGTACTTGTGGTAGGGCATGGCACTGGGCCGCTGAGGCCCGCCGACGAATCGCACCGGGGGCAGCAGCAGGTCGTTGTTCCCCCCGTTGGATGTTGCGGCAGCAGCCGCAAGATCGAATACCGATGCTTGATCCTGACCCATTGTTCCTCCTTCTTGCGTCAGACGCCGCCACATCGGGCAGCATGATGTCTCGCGCGGCGAAAACCGCACGCCTTCATACTAGCGAGGACATCGCCCCTGACCGCCGGCGGCCACCATATGCTGATATGCATCGAGTACACTGGTGGTTCGACCGAACACCCATCGTTTCCCCGTCTTCACTGGACGCCATCGGCGGAGTGTCCCTCTCCAACGGCTTGACAGGTGAGATATGCGCATAGGCTTCGTCTTCGACGATACGCTCGACGTGAACGACGGTGTACAACAACACATCGTCATACTTGGTCGAGAGCTTGCGCGCCTAGGCCATCATGTCGAATATCTGGTGGGTCAGACACGGCATTCCCCCGTACCCAACACCCATTCCCTAGCCAACAACGTCATGGTGTCATTCAACGGCAACCGCATGCGCATCCCGGTCATAGCCAGACGGCGCACTTTGCAACAAGCCCTTGCCGACGGCGGATTCGATGTCCTCGATGTCCAGTCGCCCTACAGCCCCCTCATGGCGGGTCGAATCCTTTCCATGGCACGGCCAACCACCGGCGTGGTGGCGACCTATCACATCGCTCCCACCGGCACCTGGTCGCTGTTCGGTGGCAAGCTGCTGGCTCTGGTCAATGGCCGAACCCATCGGCGGGTGGATGAAGTGGTGTCGGTTTCGGACGTCGCGGCGCTGTATGCGAAGCAGACCGCCCATGTGGACAGCACGGTAATCGCCAATCCCGTTGATGTGAAGGCATTGCTCGCCGCGCGGGAGCAGGCAGGTGCGAAAAGCATCCTTCAGTTGCATGGACATGGGCCTCATATCGTGTTCATGGGCCGATTCGTCGAGCGCAAGGGCGCCGCCATCGTATTGGAGGCACTAGCCTGGGGGGAGCGCCATGGCACGTTCCCCGGCGGGATGCACGTCACGATGGCGGGCAGCGGACCGCTCCTGGGGCCATGCCGACAACAGGCGACATCCCTGCGCACCCCCATCGAGTTCACGGGATTCGTCGACGAACAGGACAAAGCGGCACTGCTGGGGAGTGCGGATATCGCCGTTTTCCCCTCGACCGGAGGCGAATCCTTCGGCATCGTCATTCTGGAGGCCATCGCATCGGGTGCCGGCGTGGTGCTGGCAGGGGATAATCCAGGATATCGCTCCACCCTGCTCAACGACGAAGACGCGCTGTTCACCATCGGTTCCGAAGATCCCGATGCCCGGGCACGCCAGTTGGCCGAACGGATTGGCCTCGCGCTCTCAAATCCAGCCTGGGCCGAGCGCCTGCACCAACGTCAGGCCAACCTTCTGCGCCGTTACGACGTGACGACCGTCGCGCCCCAGATGCTCGCCGTCTACCGCCGGGCGATACTCGTCAGGAGACATGCCTAAAAGGGCCCGTTTCGTCAAGTATTCCCGTCGGTCGGCGTCGCGGCTCCGAGACGGTCGCAACCGGCAACCGGCAACCGGCAACCGGCCGAGTCTATCCGACCAGCGCCACGCCGCGCCGCGCCATGCAATATGCGTTGCCCAGCCAGGTATGCCGGGAGTTGGGCCACACGGCGCCGAGACGGGGCGAATCCTGGCTCATCCAGATGCTGGGGACCCTGCCATCGGCGCTGCGCGATCCGAGGAGATTGAAACCGTTCTTCCTCATCAGCCAGTCCGGATGCTGCGTGGCGATGGCCAGCCCCTCCTCCAAGGTCAACGGAAGCCGTTCGTCGGAATCGATGAGCTTGCGCGCGACATCCGGCTCGCGATTGACATATGCCGTGCCGGTATGCGGGTCCACGGCCAGATAGAACGGACCCTCGGGGGGTTCGAAGCCGTCCTGCGGCAGGAAACTGGCGATATCCCGTGGCGGCATGGTAGTGAAACCGGCCATGCGATTGATGCTGGTTCGTGCGATCAACGATTCGGGTGAAATCAGCTCGCGCGTCGGCACCAGCAGAATATTCGTCCCCAAGTCGCTGTTTTCCAACGCATCGACGAGCGGAACGGCCAGCGAGCGGAAGGCCTCTTCGCTCATATCGGCGACGTCGGGATATCCCAACGCGACGATGCGGTCAAGTTGTCTGTGTGCTTCTCGTGATGCTTGCGACATAGCTCCCAGTATCTCTCGATATCTCGAAAATCGCTCGACGGCTCGCGCGCATGCGCCGCTACAGTCTGTCTGCGAAGTGTTTGCGGGCCACGATCTCGGCGAGCTCCACGGCGTTGAGCGCCGCACCCTTGCGCAGGTTGTCGTTGGCGATGAAGAACGACAACCCATGATTGCCGTCAACCGCCTGATCCTGGCGGATTCTGCCGACAAAACTCGGATCCTTGCCGGCAGCCTCAAGCGGCGTGGGAATGTCGCTCAGTTCGACGCCGGGGGCGTCGCGTAGCAATTCACGTGCCATGTCGGGTGTGACCTCGCGCGTGAATTCCGCGTTGACGCTCATGCCATGCGCCGTGAATATTCCGACGCGCACGCAGGTGCAGGAGGCGGCCAGATGCGGCAGATGCAGAATCTTGCGGCTCTCGTTGCGCAGTTTCTGCTCCTCATCGGTTTCCTCGGACCCGTCATCGACGATGGCCCCAATAAACGGCACGACATCAAAGGCTATGGTGCGCACCACTTTGGTCGGCTTCGGAAAATCAACGGCGGAACCGTCGAACGCGAGCTTGTCGGCACCCTGCTCAACGGCGACCTTGGCCTCGTTCATCAGCTGCTCCACACCCGCACGACCCGCGCCGGATACCGCCTGATAGGAGCTGACGATAAGACGTTTGAGTCCGAAGGCGACGTCGAGCGGTTTCAGCACCGGAATGCACGCCATGGTGGTGCAGTTTGGGTTGGCGATGATACGCGTGGGGATGTTATCGAGATCGTCGGGATTCGCCTCGGCCACCACGAGCGGAACATCGTCGTGCATACGCCACTGCGAAGAATTATCGACGACGTAGGCACCCGCCTTGGCGAAGCGCGGCGCCCAGATTTTCGACGTGCCGCCGCCGGCGGAGAAAATCGCGATATCGATGCCGGATAGGTCGGCCCGCTCGACGTCCTCCACCTCGATGTCCCGACCACGCCACGACAGCACCTTACCGGCGGAGTGAGCAGAGGCCATGAACCGCAGATCCTTTATTGGAAAATTACGCTCGTCAAGCACCCGGCGCATCACCATGCCGACCTGTCCGGTCGCACCAAGCACCGCCACATTGACGCCACGATCACCAATCCGTACCATTACCGCTCCTCTTCATCGTTCTCATCGTTCCATTC
>CALNAE010000352.1 GCA_937874315.1 uncultured Bifidobacterium sp.
TAGAACACGTCGCCGGGATAGGCCTCGCGCCCCGGCGGGCGACGCAGCAACAGCGAGATCGAACGGTATGCCTCGGCCTGCTTCGACAGATCGTCGAAGACGATCAGTACATGCTTGCCGTGATACATCCAATGCTGTCCGATGGCCGAACCGGTGTACGGAGCGATGTATTTGAAGCCTGCGGAATCCGAAGCCGGGCTCGCGACGATCGTCGTGTACTCCATGGCGCCGGCTTCTTCCAAGCTCTGGCGCACCGAGGCGATGGTCGAACCCTTCTGACCGACCGCCACGTAGATGCATCGCACCTGCTTATTGGGGTCGCCGGTCTTCCAGTTGGCCTTCTGATTGATGATGGTGTCGATGGCGATGGCCGTCTTGCCCGTCTGTCGATCGCCGATGATGAGCTGACGCTGTCCTCGCCCGATCGGGGTCATCGCATCGATGGCCTTTAGACCGGTCGCCATGGGTTCCTCCACGGGATGACGATGCATCACGTCCGGAGCCTGGGCTTCTAGAATTCGTCGCCCCTCACTCTTGATCTCACCGAGACCATCGATCGGATGGCCCAGCGGATCGACTGTACGACCAAGGTATCCGTCGCCAACGGGAACGGAAAGCACCTCACCGGTTCGGCGAACTTCCTGTCCCTCTTCCACGCCAGCGAAGTCGCCGAGGATAACCACGCCGATCTCCCTGGCATCGAGGTTGAAAGCCAGGCCGAGCGTGCCGTTCTCGAAGGTCAGCAGCTCGTTGGCCATGCAACCAGGCAGTCCCGTCACATGCGCAATGCCGTCGCCGGCCGTGGCCACATATCCCACCTCGCGGGTGGGCGTGTCCGACGGCTTGTACGACTCGACGAAATCATCGAGCGCCTTGCGTATCGTGGCGGGATCAATGGTAAGTTCTGCCATGATCACTCCTTATTGTTGTTGTGTTCTTGTCAAGTCTAGATATCATTCACGCGCTGGCGTTGATCGCACTCTTCAGATGCCTCAACTGGGCCACCACCGTCGTATCGGTGACCTCGTCTCCGACCTGGATACGCATACCGCCTATCACCGAAGCGTCGACGACAGAGTTGATATGCACCGGTCTGCCCATCTTCCTGGAGTAGGAATCGGTCAGCTTCTGTATCTGTTCGGCGGTCAATGGCGAAGCCGTCGTTACGGTAATCATGGACTCTCCCATGTGCCGGGACAATTTGTTGATCAGCCACTGCACCGTACCCAGATACCGTCTGCCGCGAAGATTGGCCGTCGCGTGCTCGGCGAGCCGCATGGTCACCTTGCAAAAACCGCTGTTGGACAACACGGCGTCGAGCAGGGCGACACGGGCCTCAGCCGATGCCTGGGCGTCGTAGAGCTTCGCGCGCACCGCCGGCATCTTGATCAACGCCGAATGAAGCTGCGCCAATTCCACCGACACCTGCAACGTGGTATTGGTGTGGTCGGCGTAATACATCATCGCATCCACGCCAAAATCCTCCACGGCATTGCTGATGTCTTTGGAACGGCTCCACGTCCGCCCTACCAAATCGCCGAGGATGCCCACCGTCAATGGATGCGCCTGAGCCTCAACCAGCGTATTGAGCAACGCGATCTTGTCAGTGACGGGACGCGACGGATCGGTAAGCGCGACGGTAACCGCACGATTGTTGTCCAACAACGCGGTCACCGTGAATAGCTCATTGCCGATGCGCCACGCGTCTTCGCCGGCCTCCCTCAATCGGGACGCCATGGAATCACGCGAGATGCGATCCGCAATACGCGATGCCTCTCCTTGCATACATCACCTCCCTTTCCTCACCTGCGATGGTCTAACGCCACCATTGTCAGTGCTGTCCATCGCCCGTGGAGATATCGTCGATCATCTGATCGAGCATCTTCGACTGAACCGCCTCATCCTGAAGCCGCGAGCCGAGAATCTTACCAGCCAACGCCGCAGCCAATGTGCCGACCTCACCTTTCAGTGAGACCAGCGCCTGCTGCCGCTGCGACTCGACAGAACGCTGAGCGCTCGCAGTAATCTGCGCGGCATCGTTTTCGGCGCTTGACCGCGCGTCCGCGATGATATGCGATGCCTCCGCACGCGCATCGTCACGAATCTTCGAAGCGTCGACGCGCGCCTGGCTCAGCTGCTTTTCATACTTGAGCTTGGCCTCATCGGCCACCTTCTGCGCGTTGTCCGCCTTGGCGATGCCGCCTTCGATCTTGGCCGCCCGCTCGTCAAATATCGCTTGGAACTTCGGCAAGAAGAACTTGTAGAAAAATCCGGCAATAATGACAAGGATGATCAGCGACCAGATGATGTCGCTCATCTTCGGCAGGAACAACTCAGCGCCACTGGCTGCTATGGTCATTTCATGCCCTCCCATTTAATCGTCCGCTGTTTCTTGCATGACATCTTCGATGCGCTATGCCAATCTCCCCGGTTGGGTGGAGACCGGTGATCACTGGAAGATGAAGCCTGCGACCAGGCCCAGCAAGGCAAGCACCTCAACGAATGCCAAACCGAGGAACATGAGGGTCTGCAGACGACCGCCAAGCTCAGGCTGACGCGCAGTGCTTTCGATGGTCTTGCCGATCAGGATGCCCAGACCAATGCCAGGTCCAATGGTGGCAAGCCCATAGCCGATGGCATTGAGGCTTCCAGAGACCTGAGCGAGTGTAACAATATCCATTGTGTTGGTTCCTTTCTGGTGAATTGTTACGTTCTAAACCCGAATCGGACTTAGTCCAGTTCGGGGTAGCTCATATTGATGTATGCGGTGGTAAGAATTGCGAAAATGAACGCCTGCAACGCATCAACGAATGCTTCAAACAAAGTCATGATGAATCCGGCCCCGAATGTCAGGGCGCCCACCGGCATCCACATCTTGTTCGCGGTATCAATGAGGAACCACTGAGAAGCGGCCAGACACAACGCAAGAATAATGTGACCGGCCATCATGTTGGCGAACAGACGGATGGTCAGGGACAACGGCCGAATAAGCAGCAGCTCAACCAACTGAATTGGCGTGAGCAGGATATAGATCGGAATCGGGACACCCGCGGGGAACAGCTCCTCCTTGAGGTACTTCCACAATCCCTTCTCACGAATTCCCGCTATCCAGTATTGGACGAAGCACCATGCGGCGAACATCAACGGCATGGTAATCGTGGCGGTGGCGGGCATATTCAATCCGGGGATGATCTCGCAGATATTGAACGCGAAAATCGTGAGAAACACCGTGGTGATCATCGGAACATAGCGTTCGCCACGCAACTTTCCCATCACCTGATAGACGATGTTGTTCGCCACGAAGTCAAGTAGCCACTCGATGGCACTCTGCCAACGCCCCGGAATGAGCTTCGCACGCATCGCCGTGATGCCCAGCACGACCATCAACACCAAGACCGCAAGTATCCGGATCAGGATGATGCGATTGAGGGCAAACGGCGTGCCTTGGAACAGAATGTCATTGGGAAGAAAGTCGTTGACAGACGGCAAATCAGGACCAGTCTTGGCGGCGATTGACACGCTCGCGCCCAGCAATCCACTCATCCGCGCCTCCTCGGTTTATTCAACTCAAGTCTAAGTCTATCGGCGCCACCGACGTTACATGTCGGAAACACCACATAGATTTCGTTCTCCGAGGCGTGTCGAAACGGTCACCGGGACCGCACGACATTCCGCCCCGAATGACCTGAATGGCAATCTTACGACCCGAAACGCCTCAGGTCGTGATAGACCAAGCGCCGCAAGGCTTGCACGGCGTTTTTGCCGTCGTTCGCGCGCTACTGTCGCTCGATCGGAACCACCCCGTAGCTCCTGCGCATAAACGGCAGATAACCGTCATTTCGAGGGCTGCCGGGGGTATGACGAATGGACCGGTCCGTGCCCAGACGCTTCTCGGCACGCAACTGTGGCACCTCCGACAGACGATACGGCGTCGTCTCGTAGACCCAGTTGAGCCAGTTGCGCCACAACAGATTCGCGTGAGCGCGCCAAGAGAACAACGGTTCCTTCGACGGGTCGTCGTCGGGGAAATAGTTGGCGGGCAACGGCACGTTGGTCATGCCCTTGTCCAGGTCCCGCCGATATTCCTCAGCGAGCGTGGTCTTGCCGTACTCCCAGTGCCCCAGCGCAAACACCTCCGAGAAATCTCGCGTGGCGATCAGGCCCGGTCCACTCTGCGGACCCCAAGTGAGCACCTGCAGGTCCTGGTTCGCCGCGATATCGTCCTCATCAACTCCGGCGAGCCGGGAATGCGGCTGCAGGGCTATCTCGTCGAATCCGTTTGTCAGGAAGCAGTATTCATCCTGCAAAAATTGCGGAAACACGCCGAACAGTTTCGTGTCAAGGAGCCGTTTGCGCACGCCATATCGGTAGTACAACGCTCCCATGGCGCCCCAGCACAGATACATGGTGGAGAACACGTGCGAGGACGCCCAGTCGAGTATCTGCTTGAATTCCTCCCAGTAGTCGACCTCGTCGAAGTCCAGATGCTCCACCGGCGCCCCGGTGATGATCAGGCCATCGTAATAGTTGTCCGCAAAGGCGTCGAGCGTCTCATAGAACTTGAGTAGATGATCGGCGCTCACATGCGTGGCGGCGTGCGTGGACGTGGTCATGAAATCGATCTCGACCTGCAGCGGGGATTTCGAGATAAGCCGCAACAACTGCGTCTCGGTTTCGATCTTCTTGGGCATGAGATTCAGAATCACCAGACGCAACGGCCGGACGCGCTGCAGCTCGGCATCGGGCTGCTCGAGCGCGAAAATCCGCTCCGAGTCGAGAATGTCTCTGGCCGGCAGACCACTGGGAATCTTGATAGGCATACCTTGTATTATCACGCTCCCCCGGATATCCCAAGCGCCGCACTCTCAGGGCGTACCGCGCCTTCGCGCCCGTGCGACTCGACGAAGAACGCCGCCTACTGCGACTGCAAGTGTGTAGCGCGTCCCTGCGATCGTGTTCCAGTACGCCACAACCGTTCCGTCGCGGACCTTAGCGGCGCCGCGTCCCCGCGACCGTGTTCCCGTGCGACTCGCCAGGTCGACAGCGAAATCCACCGCCGGCTTGACATTTCGAGATTCGCCCCTATTGTATATAGAGCTGCCTTACAGCAGCCGTCGCGGGGTGGAGCAGCTCGGTAGCTCGCTGGGCTCATAACCCAGAGGTCTCAGGT
>CALNAE010000353.1 GCA_937874315.1 uncultured Bifidobacterium sp.
TACTACCTGCATACTACCTGCATACTACCGACGCGGTGAAGGCAGCACGCCGACATCGCCGGTGGTGACGACGGTCGTCGTCCCATCAGCGCCACGTACCGTCAGGGATGCGTCCTCATTGATGGCCGACGCCGTTCCCGTCACGGTGCGGCCATCGCCCATCGTCACGGTGACCAGACGACCGAGCGTGACCGAATCCTCGATGACCCGTTCACGCAGCCGATGCGATTCGGCACGAGGGTCTCGAGCAAACGCCCCGAGCAGCGAGCGCAACCGCCGCACAGCAGCCGCGACGATCTGATCGCGCAGCCTCGGCGTATCCGGCAGCGGGGACCAATGCAATTGCAACGACGTGGATTGCGATGTGGGCATACGATCGGAGGGGATACGCAGGTTGATGCCGACTCCGATGATCACCCCGCTCCGGCGCTCATCGAGCGGGACCAATTCGCACAGGATGCCACCGAGCTTGCGGCCGGCACAAAAAACGTCGTTGGGCCATTTCAACATGAGCCGGGAGTCGGCGCCTCGGGGTCGCGCCGTACGCAGTGCCTCCTTCAACGCATCGACCATGGCGACACCCGCCGTCATCTGCAGCCAGCCATTGAGCGCCGGATCGGTGGCCAGCCGCCGTGGCAGCGCCGTGGCGAACGACACCATCAGGGATTGCCCCGAAGCTCCCACCCATGAGCGCCCCAATCGTCCATGGCCCGCGGTCTGGTCATCGGCCGATATCACCAGCAGCGCCGGCTCATCGGGTGGCGCGCCGCGGCGCGCCTGCGAAGAGAACGCCCCGTTCTGCGCGAGGAGACGGCGCGCATAGGCATTCGTGGAATCCACCTGGTCCAGACTGATCACCATATCGGCGAGCCGAGTGGTCAGCGGCATTGCTTCGGCCGCACTCGCGACCCCCTGTTCGACGCTCATGGTCCCACTCTAGCGCCGTCACGTCGCACAGGAGCTCGGCAGGGCCGAACTGGAGGGGAGGCCACGGGGGTAGAATCCAACACATGACCCTTGCCGAACATCGTATTCTCAGCCACCACGGCGCAGAATCGAATATCGACAGCACATCGCATAACCGTCGCACGCGAGTGGGCGACGTGCTCACCTGGTCGCTGGCGGTTCTGGCATGCCTGTGGCTGGGACTGTGCACGGGCATCGGGCCGTTGTACTGGAACAAGCAGGGGCTGGCGCAATTCACCTGGGTGAACGCCGCATATGCATGTCTCACCTTCATCGCCACCTTCGCCGTGATCGTCGTCTTGGTACGCGTGGGAGAGGGACGACCCATCCTGCCGGTCCTCCGGCACCCCCGCAACGCCACCGGCTGCATCGTCGGTGCCGGAGGACCGGCGGCAGCAGCCACCACGCGTCGCATGGCCGTCCGTATCCGTATGGCGAGACGGACACGGCGGTTCGTCGATCGAGCCGCCCGTTGGCTGGGCAGGGGTCTGGTGGCCGTGACCAATCGCGGCTGGAAAATAGCCACGCTGCTCGTCGTCGGATGGCTGTGGGTGCCCGTCACGCTGCTCAGCGCATTCGGCGCCGACATGCGCTCCCAGATCCGTGAATTCAGCTGGGCCTATAACCAGTGGACCGGGGTGCGACAGCCCTATATCGGTTTCTTTTCCTTCGTCCCCATGGATACTTATCCGACCGCGCACTATATGTGGCCCGTCAAGCCGACGTATCTGACCGATCAACACAACATCGCGCTCACCGTGTTCTATGGATCCGTGGCCAGCGTATCGCGATACTTCACCGGTTCCAACGACTGGGGCATCGTGGCGCTCTCCGCCGCGCAATGCCTGTTCGCCGCATTCTGCTGCGCGTCATGCGCACATCGCTTCCTCAATATGCCGTGGCGGACGACTCAGCGTCCCTCGCCGAATGTTTCGCGGCTGATACCGGGCGAGCGATACACGCCGCGCGACCTGACCCATCCCGAATACGGAATGCGGCGCGACCGGGAAGCCGGCGTGGTCGGGAAGAACGCGCGTGGCGTCGGGACGCGCATCGCACCGGCCGGGCCGTTCGCCAGATTGGTGACCATGGTGTTCTTCCTAGTCTGTCCACTGGTGATATTCTCAACGATCTCGCTGACCAAATCACCGGTATTCGCCTTCGCGTTCGTGTGGTGGTTCGGCGCCTGCTATGAACTGCATATGACCCGGCGCACGGCAGCCGCACCACGGGTCCCGGCAGGATTCCCGCGTTCGACGACAACGGCGGCATTGGTGATATCCATCTGCCTGATGATGCTTTCCGCCAAATACGCCTGGTATCTGTTGATGGCGCAGGTGATATTCCTGCTGATCGCGGATCGCCACCGTTGGAAGACCTATCTGGTCGTCTTCGCGCTGCCGGTATTGGTCATCCACATCGCAATGAGCCTGCTGTTCTCAACCGGCGCGGTGCTTAGCGGCGACCCCATCGAATCACGCGGGATCCAGCTGCAACAGATCGCACGGGTGGCGAAACTCAACCCAAACGGCATCCCGAGTTCGGCGCGCACCCTGCTGGCTCCGATCTTCAACCTCGATCAGATGGCCGACTCCTATTTCCAACAGGACGCCGATCCCGTGAAGTCGTCGGGCATTCAGGCGAAAAAGGTGAGCTATCGTTGGCGCTCGGTGACCAAAGACGATATGAGCCACTTCGACGCGGCATGGTGGCAGATCGTCAAGGCGAATCCGCGGATCGCCACCGACGCGTTCCTGGCGAAATGCTTTGGCTATTTCGACGTGGCCGACGAGCCCTATGTCCCGATGGATTACTACCTGGCCAACGACTACGTCACCCACTGGTCCACGTGGATTAAATATTGGCAACCCCAGTGGCGTGTCACTGTCGTCAGACAGACGCAGTCCATCGGTTCGATTCCCGTCATCGGATGGCTCACCCACGGAAATTTCTATGTCATCCTGACGTTGCTGCTGGGCGCCGCGGAGGTCATCGAACGTCGGTGGAACACCTTGGTGTGGCATCTGCCGCTGCTGTTGCTGATGGGTGTGATGATCACCGCTCCCGCCAACAACTTCGAGCGTCACATGCTTCCCGTCGCGTTCGTCTTCTGTTTCATGGCCCTGACCTACTGGCGTGAATCGAAACCTCGCGCAGAGGAGAGGGCATCGTCCCGGTGAGCTTTCCCGTCGACGATGACCATGATCCGGGCGGATTCAGTTCGTTCGGCTAAGGTGGTGCGTATGACCGAACCGCACGACGAACATCCCTCACCCCCCGTTTTCGCGGATGAAACAGGCGAGCGCGACCATGATGTTCTCGACTGGTTGGGCATGGGAGACGACGAGGGCGTCATCCGCGCCCGGTCGGATGATGCTCCGTTGACCGATCGACCGGATGATCGACCGGATGATCGACCGGATGATCGGTTCGCCCAGCGCGTCGAAACCATCGCCTTCGAGGCGCTGCGACAGGGCCTGCATGATGCGCGGGTCGCCTCGTTGCTCCACGTGCTTGGCTGGTCGGACGAGTTTTCCTGTTTCGCCGTCGCGGGCACACCGGCCGGCGCCTATGCCACGACGAGCACCGGCATTCGCTTGGGTATCCACAACCTGGGCGGCAGACTCAGCCTCATCGGCAGGCATGGCCATCGGTGCGCGGTGGTGGCGGTCGTTCACGGCGCCGCGACACCCGAGGTGACCTGCACCGCACTGCTCGATCTGTTCGACGCCCATCAGCCCGTCTGTCTGGTGCCGGCCCAACGCGATCTCGCCGGGGCCAGCCGCGTGTTGCGGGCCGCTTTCAGCTCACTCGCCGCGGCCCCGGCGGTGCAGCCGCTGCCACGCCCGATGCGAGCCGACGACGTGCTGCCCGAACGCGCGCTGCTGGGAGACGCGGACGCCAGGGAAGAGCTGTACACCACCGTATATGCCAGCCTGTTGCGTGAGGGGGACGACGATCCGACTCTGAGCACCATATCCGCGTTCATCCGGACCGGTGGCTCTCTGGATCTGACCGCACACGAGCTCAACGTGCACCCCAACACGGTCCGCTATCGTCTGAAACGGGCCGCCGAGACGACCGGCTGGGATGCCACCGACCCCCGCGAGGCCTTCGTGCTGCAAACCGCCATCGCGGTGGGACACATGAGAGATGCGGCACGCGAAGACTCCTGAGAGCAAGAATGATTCGCTCCCGGCGACGCACTCGTATGCCTATGCACCCACGCACCCACGCTTGAGCACGCCGCGTAAGCGAAACACGCGTGGCACGCAGAAACCAACGCCGAATACGACGTGGGGCCCGCACTCATCAGATGAGCACGGGTCCCAACGGCAGGTGACGCATCGTCACCGAGACGAATCAGGCGAGAGTCGCGATATCCAGCGGAATGCCCGGGCCCATGGTGGAGCTCAACGTCGCCTTGGCGATGTACTTGCCCTTCACCGTGGACGGACGCAGACGCTTGATCTCCTCGGCTACCGACTGGAAGTTCTCGGTCAGATCGTCGGTGGAGAACGAGCTCTTGCCGATGATGAAGGAGAGGTTGCCGTTCTTGTCGACGCGGAAGTCGATCTTGCCGCCCTTGATGTCGGAAACCGCCTTGGCGACATCCATCGTCACGGTCCCGGTCTTGGGATTCGGCATCAGACCACGAGGACCGAGAACACGGCCGAGACGCCCGACCTTGCCCATCATGTCAGGCGTGGCGACCACGGCGTCGAAGTCAAGGAACCCGTCCTGGACCTTGGCGATCAGGTCATCGTCGCCGACGATGTCGGCACCGGCCTCGGTGGCTTCGGTGGCCTTCGGGCCACGCGCGAAGACGAGCACGGTCGCGGTCTTGCCGGTGCCGTGAGGAAGGTTGACGACGCCGCGGATAAGCTGGTCGGCCTTGCGCGGATCGACGTTCAGCCGGTATACGGCCTCAAGCGTCTCGTCGAAGTTACGCTTCGGCATGCTCTTGATCAGGGCCACGGCCTCGGCGGCGGTGTACAGATTGTTGCGATCGACCTTCTCGGACGCCTCGCGATACTTCTTGGAATGCTTAGCCATCTGTCCTTCTCCTCTCAGTCCGTAACCGTGATACCCATCGAACGGGCAGTGCCCGCGATGATCTTCATCCCGGCTTCGACGTCACGAGCGGACAGGTCTGCCATCTTGGTCTCGGCGATCTCACGAACCTGAGCCTTGGTGACCGAACC
>CALNAE010000354.1 GCA_937874315.1 uncultured Bifidobacterium sp.
CCGGGAATCATCTGGCTTGGCGTAACGCTGGTGGCGCTGCTGCTGGGCATCCAGCTGCTCGAGCAGTCGCCTATCGGCGCATTGCCTCTGCTGGCCGTGGCGATCGTCGCCGGCCTGCTGCTCTGGCGTCGCGAACACCATTGCGCCGAGCCGTTGATCGCACCGCGCATGTTCACCAACGTCACCTTCACCGTCCAGATCCTCACCGCGATGCTCCTAAGCGGCGTGTTGATCTCCTACCAGACGTACTTCCCCATCTGGCTGCAATCCCTATATCACGTCGGATCCACCCAAGCCGGGCTGGTCGTCACCTCCAGCTCGGTGATGTGGTTCACCGTATCATTCCTCGTGGGTTGGCTCGTCACCCACACCGTTCCCCGCACCGTCACCCTGTGGCTGGCCGGGCTGCTCGACGCCATCTATCTGCTGCTCGTTCTGGCGTCACCGTCCTTCCCGATCTGGGGATTCTACGTCATCGCCATGGTCAACGGCGCCGTCATGGGCATCGTCCTGAGCATGAACACCGTACTCAGCCAGCATCTGGTGCCGGCGCGCTACCTTGGCTCGGCGACCAGCATTCTCACCCTCGGCCGTTCGCTCGGCCAGACCGTCATGTTGGGAGTCTACGGCGCAACGTTCACGCTGACGATCCAAGCCAACTTGCACGGCATTCCCTTCTCGGCCGCGAACGATGCCATCAGCGCCACCAGCTCGGCCACCATGCGCAATCCGAACGTCAACGCCGCCGTGCTCGACGGGCTGCACGGCGTTTTCACCCTTGTCGTCATCGTCCTGACACTGGTGCTAGCGATCAACTGGCGAGATCCGAATCGAACTATCATCGAATAAGAGGAGAGGACCGGCAATCGATCAGCTCATGATGATTGCGCGGCAACGTTTATAACCGGCTCGGCCGCTCAATGGGATCGGTCGAGCCGCACCGGGCGTGGAATCCGTCGCTCAGGTCGTAGCCCGTACACCGCCGGCTCTAAGCCAGGTCGCTGACGAACGATAGCTGCCAGACCGACGGCACGCCAAGAAACCGACGCCCTGCATCCGGTGAACGCTCGTGGTGGCGATACTCCAGTGCACGATGAACATGCGTTAAAGGCACGTATCGGCCATACCAAAAGGTGATGGCGGGGCATAACTTCGTTTCATAGTTCCTGCCGACTGCCATCACGGGTGGTTCTCCTTAATTCCCGCATGATTGCAAGCTTGGAGCCACTTCGCCGCTTCTATTCGCCGATGTCGGTAGCATCATAACCGCCCATACATGCCACCGTGGTCATGCACGGATTTGTCCTCCGTGGGCTTGAACCGTGACCTGCATGTTCCAAAAGGCATTATTCTTGCTGTGTGATCGTTTCGCATTCGCTACGGTCAGCGCAATCAACGAAACGAACCGGAGAGAACGAGGAACAACGGGTATGAACTGGAGTGTCGTGGCGCAAAGCGTGCCGTTGTTCGCGCACGCCTTCGGCGTTACGCTGCGACTGTCGGCCATCAGCGTCATTCTGGCGACGTTGCTGGGCCTGGCGATGGCGCTATGCCGCGAGTACCGGGTGCCTCTCCTCTCCCAATTGAGCACCGGAATCGAGGAGCTGTTTCGCAATACCCCGCTGCTTATCCAACTGTTCTTCATGTATTACGGCTTTCCCTCGATAGGCATCAAGCTCAGCGCGCAGCTGTGCGCGGTGATCGGCATGTCGATACTGGGGGCCGCCTATATGTCGGGGGCGTTCCAAGGGGGATTCGGCGGCATACCGCGCGTTCAGATCGAATCGGCCCGGGCATTGGGGCTGTCCGTCCCGCAGCTGATCCGCTACGTCACGTTGCCGCAGGGACTCACGCGCAGCATCCCCGCGATAGCCGCGAACGCCATTTTCATCGTCAAGGAGACCTCGGTGTTCACGGTGATCGCGGTGCCCGAACTGACCAACACGGCCCGAGACCTGATCGGCATGTACTACCACACCAACGAATACCTGCTCGAACTGGTCGTCGCCTACGCGATTATCCTCATCCCGATGTCCGTCGTACTGACGCTGCTGGAAAGGAGGGTGCGCCGTGGTTCATTCCGCACTGTTTGATACCGCACTGACCGACGCCACACGACACGGCGCGGTGTTGCACGATGCCTTCTCGCTGGCCAGCTCCAGCGGTCGGGGCATAGGTGTCATCACGGCCGGCGACAACCTCATGCGGCTATTCCAAGGGCTTGGGACGTCGCTGAGCATCGCCGGATTGGCCCTCCTCATCGGTATCCCGCTGGGGATTGTGCTGGGCGCGCTGCGAATCACCCGCAACCCCATCGTGCGCGTCATATTGAGGGTCTATCTCGAATGCTTCAGGATTATCCCCACCCTGGTCGTGCTCTTCCTGGCGTATTACATTCTGCCTGCCGAGTTCAACATTCAGGTATCCGGGCCGACCGTCGCGGTCGTGGCCTTCGGACTGTGGGTGTCGGCCGAGACCAGCGACACCGTGCGCGGCGGCCTGGTCTCCGTGGCGGATCACCAGGTCGACGCGGGCAGGGCATTGGGCATGAACGGCATGCAGCTGTTCTGGTATGTCCGGCTCCCCCAGTCGATCAATCTCATGATTCCGGCGACCATCAATTTGGCCACGCGTGTCATCAAGACCACGTCGCTGCTGCTGCTGATCAGCGTCATCGACGTGGTGACCGTCGGACAGCAGATCATGGAGGCCAACCGGATGGCCCACCCCGACGCCGCGTTCTGGATCTACGGATTCATATTCCTGCTGTATTTCATCGTCTGCTGGCCGCTGGCCAAGCTCGCGCAAACGCTCGAACACCGTGCCAAGGAGCGCAACAATGGCTGAAACGGATGAAACAATCGATATGAACAACTCAATCGCAACCGACGGCAACAGCGGCGACAACATCCTGCTGTCCGTACGGCATCTCAAGAAATCGTACGGCGAACACGAGGTGCTCACCGATGTGAACTTCGACGTTCCCCGGGGCAAGGTCTTCGTGCTGCTCGGCCCTTCGGGCTCGGGAAAGTCAACGCTGATCCGCTGTCTCAACGGTCTCGAAAGCGTTCAGGGCGGCGAAATCGTGTTCGACGGCACGGCGATCGACACATCCAACGAGAAGGCCTGGCGTCGACTGCGTGCCTCCATCGGCATGGTCTTCCAAAGCTACGACCTCTTCCCCAACCTCACCGTGGCCGACAACATTCGGCTCGCCCCGCTCAAGGTGCAGAAACGGCCGAAGGACGAGGTCGAACGGCAGTTGGACAAACTGCTGGAAGACGTGCGGCTTTCGCAATACCGCGACGCATTCCCCCGAGAACTGTCAGGAGGTCAGAAACAGCGCATCGCCATCGTGCGAGCGCTTGCGATGAACCCCAAGCTCATGCTGTTCGACGAGGTCACGGCGTCGCTCGACCCGGAAATGGTCCGCGAGGTGCTCGAGCTCATGCTGCGCCTTGCCCGCCAGCACATGACCATGATCGTGGTCACTCACGAGTTGGAGTTCGCCAGACGAGTCGCCGACACGGTGATGTTCCTCGAGAACGGGAAGATACTCGAACGCGGTTCCGCCCACGACTTCTTCACCTCCCCGCGGACCGACCGTGCGCGACGGTTCCTGGAGAGCATGGCACCGATCAGCGACGAGTAATCGGGCGAACTTACAGAAGAAACAGAAAACGAACAGAAGAAAGAG
>CALNAE010000355.1 GCA_937874315.1 uncultured Bifidobacterium sp.
GTCTTCGTCCGTGCTCATCGCAATAGCAGCATCGGCAGTAGGAAGTGTCACGGACACCGATTCGCGCCGCACCTCGAATACAGGCTGTCTACGATAAGAAGTGTATGCATCTCGTATGCCGTCTTCTGCTTGAAAAAAAAAAACTATGTATCTCAGCCGGAAGAACACGTTCGCGAGAATAGGATTGCGAAGTAGCGATATCCTCCCATTGAGGTACTCGTCCTCCGAGAGTCCGGGAGGCAGTGCGCCGGGGGAGGTTATTTCAATCTTGTCATGATACATACCGACGGTTATGCTGGCCGACACATCCCATGCTCTGTGGACGATGGCGTTCGCCATCGCCTCCCTGAAAGCTTCTGCAGGAATCGTCTCAATCTGATTGCGCTTTCTGCCCACCACTTCGTCGAAACGGTAGTACTTGTCGAAGACCTCCATCGCGCCCTCGAGCTGTGGAGTTGCGGATACGCCGACGAGGTGGATACGGTCCATGATCTGGTTGGGGTTATCACCGAAACGTACGATATCGACCCCTTAGAATGCATTGGAGTCCGCGAGCATCTCGGCAGCGTTCGTATATGCCCCGTCCTGCGTCATCAACTCCAAAGTGCGCATGACGTCCCCACTGAGAGACTCGATGCCGAGAGTTCCACACAGGTGCTTTTCAAGCAGGGTGAATTTGAGACCCTGCGCAGGAGAAGGCAGTTCGTCATAGGAGGTGTTGTTCCCCTCAAGCACAAGTCGCCCGTACTCGAGCCTATTCACCTCAACGGTCGATGAGTCATTTCTTATGTACGCCTTTCCACTGCAACGATATGGCTTGTCAGCCCCTTCGAACACCGTCAACGTTATGGTCTTCCGACGGTCGTCGGGCTCGAGCGTGTAGCGGGGGACCGGCTCAAAGCAGTTGTTGATCATGTTCTCCACCTTCAGACAGTCCCCAATCGGGTTGGCGAGTCCAACGATCTTTCCATCATCGTCAATGCCGAAGATGATCCTGCCTGTTCCGTAGTTCGCGAATGCACTCACGGTCTTGAGGAACGTCCTCGTCACGGATTGCTTGAGTTCGAGGCCTCGCGTCTCTCTAGTCGTCATCGGATTCCTTTCGCTACATTTTTCGTTGCAACGATTGTACAACGTAAAATTTATCGTTGTACTACCGATGTAACGATAAATACCGGTTTGCGCTTTCGCTGGCTCAGATCATCGTTGAGCGCGGCACGGGCGACCACCTCTCGAGACTCGCGGTCCGCGACAACAACTTGTTCGGCATCAAATGGGCCTCGAGCTTCGCCAGCGCCCCCAAAGTGTCAGGAAAGTCGTCATGGTCAACGAAGGAGGAGTACGGCAGTCAGGTCGTTACCGTCATGGCCAACTTCACGAGTTCCAAGAGCATGCGTGACTGCATCGTGTTCAGATCGAGGGTGCTGCTCCAGAACAGCAGGTACGCAGACAACAGCCTGATCCGCCAGGCGATATCCGAGCACGATTCCGACATGATGGCAGAGGGTCTGAAAAGCATCGGCTATGTCACCTCGTCGGAATACGTGGACAGCCTGAAATCCGCCATGGACACGTACGGCCTCAGAAGGTTCGGCACAATGGCACTGGATGATTTCAAGAACGGTACCGCTAACAGCAACGCGATCGTCGAGGCTGCATACAGCCAGCTCGGCCTGCCCTACGTCTGGGGCGACTCAACTCCGAACGTAGGGTTCGACTGCTCGGGGCTGACCCAGTACTGCTACTCGCATGCGGGAATCTCGTTGCCCCATTATTCGGAGTCCCAAGCCAGCGGAGGCAAGAAACTGCCGCTCTCGCAGGCACGTCCGGGAGACATCCTCTGGAAGCCCGGACACGTCGCCATCTAC
>CALNAE010000356.1 GCA_937874315.1 uncultured Bifidobacterium sp.
CAGGTACGATGGATGACACGATGGAAGCCCGCATTGAACGCGTTCGCCATCACCTTCGCCGACCGCTGGCCGGACGGAGACAACCAATAATGAAAACCGCCAGTTACACACTTAATGAGATAGTCCCGTGCACTAAGGTGGTCGCATGCCGCTTCCGGGGAGTTTGCGGCAGGGCCGCATGGCAAGTACGCGGGATTTCGCGCGGATTTCGCGGGGAATCTCGCGTCTTGGAATCAAGGAATCATGGAACGAGGTATGGCATGGGTGATGTTCAGCAGCTGTATGACCAGGTCGACACCGATCAGGATTTGTACGGCGATTGGCAGCGTGAGGATTCCCTGCGCGCACGCCCGTTGTTCACCGTCTTGTGGCTGATCACGCTTGCGGTGATTGGCGTCATGGTCCTGCGCATGACTCCTAACGGGCTTGACGGCAAGAAATACATCCCTGTGGTGGTCGCGTTCGTGCCGTGGATGGCGTGCGTTTCAGCGGTTACGCTGGTATGCGCGTTGATCGGGCGTCGTCGGGCGCTCGCTGTGGTGTGCACGTTGTGCTTGCTGACCCAATTGTGCTGGCATTGGGGGTATATCTGGACGTCGGATGAGCGTACCCACGAACTGCCGTCGGTATCGAGCCTCACGGGCGGTTCCGCGGACCGGTATGCACGCGTCATGACCCTGAACACCAAGAACGGCTTGGCCGATGCCCAGCAAATCGTACGCACGGTACGCGAGGAGCATGTCGAGGTGCTGACCTTGCAGGAGGCGAATACTGGCCTGTTGCAGCGTCTGGCGGCCGCCGGGCTGGGCAGTGTGCTGCCGTACTCGGTGGTGGCCGCGCCGACCGGCCATGACAACGGCGGGGTGAACGTGCTGTACACCGCAGCGAAGCCCGTCAGCACAACCGGCGATCTAATCGCCATCGAAGCATCCAGCGTGCCGTCGGCATGCGTGCGCATGGCATCGAGAACGGTGTGCTTCGGCAGCGTGCACCCCTTCTCCCCTCGGCCCAGAAATCAGGGCCTGTGGAACAGCGGCCTTGACAGCATCGCAAAGTTGCAGTCGAATGCCCGCCTGTTCGTGCTCATGGGCGATTTCAACTCCACGTGGGACCATGCGAGCTTCCGCTTTCTGCTGGGTGACCGCTTCGTTGACGCCGGCGAGCAGAACGGCTCATGGTTCCATATGACGTATCCGTCGAATGTCACCTTGTTCGGCGGCCGGGTCAAGGTGCCGTCGCTGGTGGAGATCGACCATATCGTGCATGACCGCAGTGTCGTGGTCGGGGATCTGGAGACGGTGACGGTTGCCGGCTCTGATCACAAGGCCCTGCTTGGCACGCTTGATGTCGAGGGTTGAACGAAACAGGCAAGCAGAGACCGGCAGTATGCATGCAAATCTTATGCAAACGTTACATTCCTGTATTTCGAATATCCGCGCATATCTGTCTGAAACGCTGGTGCTGAATATTTGGCAGCGGTGGTGAAAATTGCAATATAGGCATGGCATGTTGCAACGCAGTATTGTCATGTTTCACCCCGGTGATTCAACACGCCCGGCGTGTCGGAATCGCTTTGACAACACATTGGGCATCAGCGTTGCGAACAGCGAGAACCGTTTGCGGATTCGACGATGCAACTGCTTGATAAGCCGGCAGACATGGTTTCTGCAATCCTTTTCAGGCTTGCGCTCAGCATAAACTGAGGCTGGTGTCAGACAACAGTGTCTGGCGCCATAACATCATCAGAACCGCGGCATTCCATCGAGGCGATGCCCGATTCCGTCGAGTCGAGGAGGATCAATGAGTACTGGTCGATGGTCGACTGCACTCTCAACCGATGCCGCACAATCACGGCATCACCATAGCGCGTCACATGATGTGATGCGCGTCATTCTGGCCGGTGTCATGGCATGCGCCATGCTGTTCGCCAGCTTCTCCATTGTCGGTACGCAGACGGCGCTCGCCGCCGGAACCGGCCGTGACAGCTATACCGATACGCTGGGCAATGCGGATTTCGAAGCCGCCCGCGCGAAGTATGGCCTGACCAAGGATATGAAGAACGGCGCAATCCTCCACGCGTGGATGTGGTCGTTCAACACTATCAAGAACAACATGAAGGCGATCGCCGAGGCGGGCTACACGTCGGTTCAGACCGAGCCGATGAGCGCCGTCAAGACGAACCCGGCCAACGGCAAGAAATTCACCGAAAACTGGTATTACGTCTACCAGCCGACGGACACGACCATCGGCAACTTCGTAGTGGGTTCCGAACAAGACCTCAAGGATATGTGCGCCGAAGCCCACAAGTACGGCGTGCGTATCATCGTTGACGTGGTCGCCAACCACTTCACGTCCGACTGGAACGCAATTGGCAGCGACTGGAAGGACACCAGCCTGTTCCACTCGCGTACCAACTGCCCGGGCAACGCCGGCGACCAGATCAACTACAGCAACCGCTGGCAGGTGACGCATTGCCATCTGCTCGGCCTGTGGGATATCAACACGGAGAACCAGACGGCCGCCAACAAGATGAAGGGCTTCCTCGTCGAGGCGGTCAATGACGGCGTGGACGGTTTCCGTTTCGATGCCGCCAAGCACGTCGAGCTTCCTGACGAGTTTCCGCAGCATTCCGTGTACTGGGAGACCATTTTGA
>CALNAE010000357.1 GCA_937874315.1 uncultured Bifidobacterium sp.
CATCGGCGTGAGGGTCCTCGACGTCTCGTCCCACCAGGGGATGACCGGAACGACCATGGCGATGATGCGCGAGGCGGACGCCGTCATCGTCAAGGTCAGCGAGGGGACGTCGTACGTCAACCCGTTCTTGGTCCAGCAGGCCGAATACGCGCTCTCGCAGGGCAAGCGGCTCGGACTGTACCACTATGCCAATGGCGGCAGCACATCGGCCGAGGCCGACTATTTCACGTCGGCAGCGCGCAGCCTCATACCACGAGCCATACCTTTCATAGACTGGGAGAGCGCGGGAAACTCGTCGTGGGGGAGTACCACGTGGGCCAGATCGTTCAGCGACCGATGCAGCGTCCTGTGCGGGAAGCGCTCCCACCCCTACGTTCAGGCGTCCGCCATATGGCAGGTCGCCAGCATGGCCTCAGACCACATGCTGTGGGTCGCAGGCTATCCCGACATGCGCCAGTCGTGGGATCCGCCCGCATTCCCCTACGGCACATCGCCATGGAAGTCGTACGGGCTGTGGCAGTACACCAGCGGCGGCGGATACGACAGAAGCGTATCCACCATCAGCCCACAACAGTGGGATCAGATGGCATCGGGAACAGGGAACACGAACACGAACGACAGTGGAGGAGAAGACATGTTCGGATGCATCATATGGATGGACGACGCGCACGGCGGCTACCCGAAGGGGATGGGCTGCTACTGGAGTCCGGCGACCGGCGTGATACCTCTGCCAAGCGCGGACGACATCGCAGCCATCAACGTGGTCAGCAAGTACTACACGGGAAAGAACCTGCCCGAGGTGCACTCCTCGAGCAGGGCTCCGTGGGTGGTCAGATACCAGGAGATCTCCGCACAGTCCGGTCATTCTCCCGCACTGGCCGCGGAATCGCGCATTACGGCTGCAGTGGGAAGGCAGTCAACGCCGACTCTCGCGCAGGATGCGATCGACTCCGCCGTCTCCGCGGCCATAAAGAAGATCAAGGCCGTCATCACACTGCAATAGCGTCACATGCGAAACGCCCTCACCCCTCGCGGGGTGGGGGCCTTTTCCGCGTTTTGCTGTAAGATCGACGCATGAGTGATGGTGACTGGTTTACCGTCGATAGACGGCCATGGACAAAGAGCTCTATTCGTGACCTGAAACATGCAATTATGAATGGAAATTCTCAAACGGGTATCTTGAGTTATCAAGATGTGTCATTATGGTATGGCAGTGCTTTGGTTTTAATCACAGATCGAATAAGAAGTAGTTTCTCACGAACTCAGCGAGACGAAATAGACGTATCAAGCAGAGTGAAGACAATCGATACATTGCGAGCAAAGCTTTTACGACAACCTGATTATGCAATAAATCGTATTCATGACGTTATGGGTGTCAGAATTGTTGCTGATATGGGGTTGGATAGGCAAAATGAAATTACCCGGCAAATATGCAAGTCCTTCGATAAGACACAGATTTCGGATTTGCGTGATGACAGCCATAGCGGATATCGTGCTGTTCATGTTGCGGTAATACTTCCTGGAAGCGTTTGTGCAGAAATTCAAATCAGAACCACCTTACAAGATGATTGGGCCAATTGTTATGAGCTTGCCGCTGATATTTTTGGAAGGGAAATTCGATACGGCGATTATCCGTCAGATAAAACTCAGAATGATATTGTCTGCATGTTGCAGAAATTGTCAGATATGCAAATTGCACACTTCGAAAATACCAATACCCACTTTACGAATTTAAAAACAGAGGCCACAAAGATATTTGCGAAGCTTGACGGAATGAAAAACCTTGATGAAGATGTGATTAAGCTTCGTAACACACTTGTAGAGTACATTCTCCACGGTACTCAGATTACTAATGAAAAACAGCAAGACATAAGGAAAAACATACAAGGGTTTAGAAATATGCTTGAAACCTATTCAAGTGAAAGCAAGTAGTGTATTCTTATCTGTTACAGGAGGACTTATGGAAGGCATTCTTATTAAATACAACCGTAAGAATGGTGATCGGATTGTTCATGAATATAAAGGCTTAAATGGATATGTTGAAGCGATGAAGACCAAGCTTTTTGCTGATTCGATTGCTTCGCCCCAAAATAACTGGGAAGTAGTAGTTATTGGATCTGATTCTATTTCAACTGTTGAAAGAACTCATTCAAGATACTTTTCGGGAAAAGACATAACTAGCACGAATAGCAATCTTCAGTTTGCTTAATCCGGCTTTCAGGCCCCCGATCTCACGAGTGGGGGCCTTTTCGCGGTAGAGGACGCATGAGCGCAGAAGAAAAGGCCCCACGTCAATGATGTGAGGCCTTTTATCATGGGGCTATTAACCATTCTCTGTTTCAACCCGTGTCGCGGATTGGGCCGCGAACCGTGGCCGGACACCCTACAGTCCGGTACGACACTTCCAGTGTATCACCGTTTCGACTCCACACCGTCATGGTAGGCGGCGCGCAGCAGGTCCACGATCTGACCCAGCTGCTCGGGTGTGCACGACTCCACGAGTCCCGGCGTGAGGCGCCTCCAGCTGGCGTCGAAGGTGTCGTGGTATTTCCCGCATTCGGCAGCCCGTCTCGCGTTCTCCCGCTTGAGCATCCCGCGCCGCTCGTCGGGGTCGAGCTCGTCGCGCGCGGCAGCGTCGAATATGTCCGACTGCCTGCGCCTGCGGTCCGGGTAGGGCTCCGCACGGTCGATGACCCAGTTGCGCCCGATCTTCCGCGCCGTGCGGAAGCCGCCGCGCTGCGCCATCTGACGGGCGCTGATATCCGACCTGCCGTGCTCGAGCGCGTACTGCGCCAGGGGTATGAGCCTCGTCGTCCCCGCGCCGCCCATTGCGAGACCGTCCTGATCGCTACCGCTGTTGCTGTCTCCTGGTGCTCGATCCACCATGCGGAGGATGTGATCGCGGCCATCCAGTCGATTGTCCTGCTGGCGATGTCAAACTGCTCCTTCGGGACGTCCGCGTAACGATGGTTGTCCAGGGACTCCCTGGCCTTGCCGATGACCTCCGAGCGGATGGACTCGGCCCATGCCACCTGCCTGTCGCTCCCCTCGAGCGCCGCGTAGCCCTGCGCCCTGTTTCTGGATGCCGCCGCGATGTTGTCGGCGTCGTGCTCGGACCTCTTGCAGTCGCGGCACTTGTCGGACTCGAGCCGTGCGACCTTGCGGTCGCGCTCCCCGTGGACGTTGGTGCCGACTATGTCCACCCTCTCGACATGCCCGCAGATATGGTGGATGTTGTACTTTGCCATTTTGATCTCCTTGCCTTGCTGATATCCATAATACACCTATATGGATGTAATGCAAGTTGGGATGCACCCATTCACAAAACCTTCACAATCAGTTTCCCGCGCCCGTCCACTCGATGGCCCTGAGATCGAGCCTCGCATCCAGCGTCTCCATCGCGCGCAGCCGCTCCGTGATGTCCGCATGCCGGTAGTGCTCCACCATTGCGATGCTGCTGTGCCCGACTATCTGCATGATAAGGCCCACGTCCACTCCCATGCTCGAGAGCAGCGTTACCGTGCTGTGTCGCGTCTCGTGCCCGCTGCGTTTTTCCGGTTCCGCGATGCCCGCCTCGCGCATGAGGTCGCGGAATGCGCGCTCGTCGTCATCCGGCTCGATTGGCCTGCCGTCCGGACGATGGAACACGAGACCATACGGGTTTGGCTGTGAAGCTGTGGCCCTGATATAGGACTGCATGACCTGTGCGAGCATGGGGATGATGGGAACAACCCTACCTGTCTTGCTCTTTGGCCTTGTCAGGCACCAGCGGCCCCATAGGGGAGTGATGTCATATCCGTCGGGCACTCTCCACCGCGGGTTCGTGCAGAATGAAGGCCGTTTCTTCCTGCATGGGTACATGCCCTTGACTGGCTCTCCGCAACCATGCTCACGCATGATCTGTTCAAGCTTCCAGTTCACGGCATACTGTCCATAGGGGACGCCTTCAGACGTTGTGCCGAAGGTGAGGTCTTCCAGGCTTGCGCCCAGTATCTCACCCTGCCGCATGCCGGTGAGCAGCCTCCACCACCAAATAGCTCCGACAGCAGACCCCATGTCAGCAGCTTTGGAGAGCATGGTCTGCATCTGTGCTACAGTAAACGCTTCTCGCTCGTCGCTTTTGTCTATCTCGCTGTCCTTCGGGCTTGGACGGTCAACGGCGACCATCGGGTTCGATGGGATTATGCGGTCCGCGAGCGCGTTGTTGAAGATCTGGTTGAGTGTCGTGTGCAGTGTGCGGCGCAGGGATATTGACGCTGGTCCGATGGCCTTGCCTTGCTGGTTGTATGACTGCATCTGGTTGAGGATGCGGCGGCATATGGTTGGTGTGAAGTCCTTGACTGGCTTGTCTGCATATGGCTTGAGGTGTCGGCGCACGCATGTCATGTATCCGCGGTAGGTGCTCGGGTCGCATGCGGTCTTCTTGATGGCGAGCCAGTCCTCGGCATAGATGCCGAGTCTGACGGTCTTGCTGACGGCCATTCCCCATTCGTTCTTGTCCTTGAGGATGGCGTTTATCCTAGACATACATTCTTTGTACGTCTTGGCGCTCACGGTCTTTCGACGTCGTTTGCCATTCTCGTCCTCGCCCGTGTCGATTCGGGCTTCGTAGCTCGTATAGGTTCGTGTTTTACCGTTTTTGAGAGTGTGTTTGGAGGTCTTCTTGTATGGACGTATGACGCCGCTGTTGTTTTCCCGTGCCATGCCATTGATTTTAGCGGACATTAGCGGACATTCATACGACAGTCGTACGGCATCCGTATGGGGTACGTGCGGCGGTTATCGTTGATATACCGCCGTTTTCTTGTGGCTCCGAGCGGCATCGATCCGCTGACCTAACGATTTTCAGATACTAGCGCCACGTCACCTCACCGGACGTTTCCGATGGACTCTACTCCATTGTGCCAGTAGTCATGAAGGCACATCAGTCTTATCTTCGACGACACGCGCGAATCCCATTTTTCCGGACATTAGCGGACAAAGTCACGCGGGCACGAAAACCCCGCCGAAGCGGGGCGTCTATGCGATGGCGAATGGCTGTGATTATCTGAATATCACCGTATCTTTACAATAGGTCCCTCTATTGCTGCTTTCTGATAATCGCTTCCGTCGCTTTCCGTGGACCATGATACGATCGTGGCCTTTGCCGATACGACACTATTTTCCGATGTTGATATCGTCCACTGAACGTCG
>CALNAE010000358.1 GCA_937874315.1 uncultured Bifidobacterium sp.
GAGGCGTAGGCGGCCTTCGTCGACTGCAGCGCATCGCGTCGTGCGGCCTTGCTGCCGGCCACCGCCACCACATTGAGTTGAGGCGCGAACTTCGCGCATTCGGCCGTCCAGTTGTAGACCAGCGATGCCGGACACACGATGAGATTAGGCCCATAGGCCCGCGACTGATCCCGCCGGGCGACCAGCAGGGACAGCAGCTGAACGGTCTTACCCAACCCCATCTCATCGGCCAGGATCCCGCCGAAGCCCTTGTCGCACACCGTGGAAAGCCACCTGTAGCCTTCGGCCTGATATGGGCGGAGAATCGAACTCAGTTGCCCGGGCAACTGATACCGATGCGGATCGATTACCCGCAGATCGTTGAGATACGCGGTGAAATCCGCAGACTTGTCCTCGTCCTTGGCTTCGTGGTCGAGATAATAGGCCTCATAGGCGGGTACGGTGACGCCGCCCTCTCCCAGTTTGGCGGCCTTAATGCCCAGATCGTCGCCGACCTCGTTCAATGCGCTGACGTCAACGGCGCGGGTGTCGACGAAGGTGCCGTCTCGCAAACGGTGGAATTTTCGACGCTTCCGGTAGCTTTCCAACAGCGCAGGCACGTCCTTGGGATCGATCTCATCCGCGATGGGCGAGATTTCGACCAGCCCGGAACGCATGGCCAACCCGACTCGAATCGTCGGATGCCGCACGACGCTCAAGCCGTCGAATGCCGGAGTGGCGAAGACCTCGCCCACATTCCGTAGGATCTTCAGACCTTCGGTGAGCAACCGATATATCGCATGGTCATCGCTTTCGGGAATGATGGCCAGATCACCTTGCGGCATCGGGAAATACTGACGGATCGCTTCCACGGCCAACCGCTCGACCGCCTTGTCCCGAGCGACACCATCAGTGACGCCACTGGGATCGACACCCTCGAAGACATGGAAACTGCGGTCGCCATAGCAGGCCCGCACATCGCAGGTCACGCCATTGACGGACCTATCCCGATCCAGGTAGATTCTGATACGGCACTCCTCCCGGCGCAACGCCACGAATTCCTTGGGAAGACGTACCGACAATCCACGGTGATCGACATTGGCGGCATCATAGTGCTGCGGTCCCGTCGTCGATTCATCATCGGAGCGCCGCTCGGGGCGTTCAGCGGTCGCTTTCAATAACGGCAAGACGGTGCGTGAGAACGTCTCTATATCGTCCTGCGCCAGGAACAAGTCGCCATCCTGCCCACCACCGCACAGCGTTTGGGCCAATGCACGGTTGCGATAGAACGACGCGGAACACCGATAAATTGTCATGGCACCATCGCCGTGATCGGACGAATCACGAACCATCACAAAGGAGCCCGAACGCCCCGACGCGTAATCCACGATGGCACGATCATGACGTATGACGAAGCCATCCGCGGGCGCACGCCCGTCACCGGACTTCGAATCGGCGGCGGCGCCGTCAGTTCGTCCATCATTCCGTCCGTCGTGGTCGGTGTCGTCGCCACGCGTGATCGCCAGCCCGAGATCGGGATCGCCCTCGATCACGGTGGCCTGCACATCGCCGCCGACCCATGGACCGCGCGGCTCGTATTGCATGGCGATCCCCGCACCGACGTGGATGGCCAGCAGCTCCGTCGTCTCCTCTTCGGAAAGCGCCATGGTGCCCCGAGCGTATTCACGCCTCAGTCCGATGCGTTGACCGACCAATACGCTGTCGCGAATCCCCACGGCTCGGTCGAGCACGTCGATGATCCGCTGTCCGAAGGCGTCGAAGGCGTCCCTCGTATGCACGAAGGCGAGATGCTTGCCATACTGCACGAATTCCTCAAGCTGCACGGCATGGGAGAAAGCGGCGATATCCTTCACACCGTATGACACCGATTGGCTCGGTACGAGGATACGTACGGCCAGCCCCCAGCCCTCGCTATTGTGACTGATGCCCACACGCAGGCTCACGCTGCCGATGGGCATGCGCCGCGACGCACCCACGCGCTCCGCGTCGTCTGTCGCATCCATGCCATTGGCCTCTTCTGACACTCCCGAAATATCCCTGAGCAGATCCAAATGACGCTGTTTGACCGAAATCTGCCGTTCGGTCGCCTTGGTCTGCATGTAGTTGCGCAACAGACGACTCGTCACTCCACGCCGACGACGTATCGACCCGTTCCCCCTGATATCGAACCGTTCCGGCGTCTTGTTGTATGCCATCACCAAACCGATGACATGCTTGCAGATACGGCCATATCGGCCGAACGCCGGACATGTGCAGAACGCGTCGTGCAGCTCGTCTGCCTCCTGATCGACGGTGACATGCACCTCATAGTCCTCGGCATAGCGGTCCGCGGCGTGTACATGCGCGGACAGCACCATGTCATCGCCGTGGCCGCCATTCTCCGTTTCCTCCCCCGAGGAACAAACCAGCTGATGCATGCGTCCGCTTGCGGCAACTTGCCGAGCACGAATATAGGACGACCCCGCCAGCCGGCGCAGCGTGTGATCGGAAATCACCGATTGCTGCCCGTAGACGGCGCCTTCGTCCTCACCGAACCCATCATGATACGAGCCGAAACCGTCGCCATGCTGACGCTCGCCACCAGTACGAGACCCATAGACCGATGCGTGCCAATCCAAACCCCTGCCGCCTTCCATAGCGGAATCTACTCACATTCCTCTACCGACATTCCGTCGCCCGCACAAGCTTGACCCTGCGGCGCGAATATCGCGAAACAGACATCTCGACGGGAACGGGTTAATAACCGGATAATCGATAATAATTTAGAGCTGCAGGAAGCGCTTGACGTCCGAGAATTCCTTCTCGCAGACATCATGGCGCATCCCCGGATACACATGGTCCTCCAGATCGGCGAACTGCTCGAGGGCACGCCGCATCAGATCCTGACGATCCTGATGAATCTCACCGTCAAGATCTCCATAACCCAGGAACACCTTCGGCTTGGAATCGGTGACATCCTCCAAAACCATGGATTCCTCGACGGCCGATGCATCGGGGTCATCGGTTTTGAGCGTGTCGTGGAAGGTCGGAGACAACAGCACCACGGTATCAAAGACCTCGGGATGTTCGGCAAACAACCGATAGGCAAGATAAGCGCCTTGCGAAAAACCGATCGGGATGATCTGCTTGTTATGCAACGCCGTCGAATCGAGCATATCCACGACCTCGTCCCCGATGGCAGAGCACTTGCCTTGAATCGTCTCGTCATCATCGTCCTTGCCATACCAGGCATTACCGCCCAGATACGGCCGATCGACCACACCCCGGAAGGAGATGAAATCGGCATCGGGGTCGATGGCCGCCATGATGCGGATCATCTCATACTCGTCGTTGCCATAGCCGTGGAACATCACATAGAGCTTGTCCTCGGGATCGTGAGCCGAATCGATGCTGGTAACCTTCGTGAATCTCAATACATCCTCCTGCAGCGAGCGGCGCCCGCGTCAACATCATACCGTCACATATATGCCGTC
Organism: uncultured Bifidobacterium sp.; assembly: GCA_937874315.1. Classification (GTDB taxonomy): domain Bacteria; phylum Actinomycetota; class Actinomycetes; order Actinomycetales; family Bifidobacteriaceae; genus Bifidobacterium. The sequence continues at coordinate 3,474 of CALNAE010000358.1, forward strand.
ACCCGGATCGTGGGTTCCGGATAGCTTTTGTTCCAGTCTTCCGACTGTAGCACCGCCACTTCACAGTCGCCAAGTCATTCCCTCTCTTGCGCCATGCCATCCGCCCCTGATCCAGACGAATCGGTACCTTTACAAGCGGGCGCGCGCACGCGTGTCCCCCACGAGCGAATTAGGTTGGCATCGGTGACGTTCAGTGTCATACTCGCACTATGACATCTGAACGTATTTCCCCCGCCGAAACCTCGAGCGCCTATCTCGCCGGCGGCTGTTTCTGGGGCATCGAACGATATTTCCAAGGCGTGGACGGCGTCGTAGGCACCCAGGTCGGGTATGCGCAGTCGTCGATACCGAACCCCACCTATGAGCAGGTATGCTCGGGGACGACGGATGCCGCGGAAAGCGTCAGAATCGACTTCGATCCGTCCAAGGTCTCGCTGCGCACGCTCGCGCTGCTCCTGCTTGATGTCATCGATCCATATAGCGTGGACCAGCAGGGCAACGACGTCGGGCGCCAATACCGCAGCGCGCTGTTCTTCCAGGACGATGCGCAACGCGCCGTCTATGCCGAAGCCGTGGAACAGCTCGCCGCACGCGATGGCCACACGCCGGCGGTCGCCGTCGAGGCGTTGCGCGACTTCTCACCGGCCGAACCCTATCATCAGGACTATCTTGAGAAGAATCCCGGTGGTTACTGCCATATACCCCTGGCAAAAATCGCGAACGTGGCCCTGCGTCAACGGGTCATCGACCGCGTCTGGGCGCTGACGCCGGAACAGTACGCAGTGACGCAGGAGGCTGCGACCGAACGACCCTTCGACAACGCCTACGATGCGAATTTCGCCGCCGGCATCTACGTGGACATCGTGGACGGCACGCCGTTGTTCCTGTCGACGGATAAATACGATTCCGGCTGCGGTTGGCCGGCCTTCACGCGTCCCATCGACGCCGCGGTGGTCACCAGGCACCGCGACGTCTCGGTACCGGGCATGCCCCGTATCGAGGTGCGCACGGCGGGCAGCGGCATTCATCTCGGTCACGTCTTCGACGACGGCCCCGCCGAAGCAGGCGGCGTACGGTTCTGTATGAATTCGGCCTCATTGCGTTTCGTGCCACGCGAACGGATGCAGGAGGAGGGCTACGGTGCCTATCTAGAGTCGCTGGATCAGGCCCAATAGGTCGGCCGACCCTGATTATGTCGTTTGCGGCACGTCGGTAGGCCGCACAGGCATTCGATCATCCGGCGGCGGTGTCTTCGTTGTCGTTCGGCGCGTTCAACGACGCAAATGTCGAGCCAGATATCGACCCGTGACGCTGTGGGGGTCATGCGCGAGCTCCTCCGGCGTACCGGCCGCGATGATCCGACCACCTTCGATGCCGCCACCCGGCCCCATGTCGATGACCTCGTCCGCATTGGCGATCATGTCGAGGTCGTGTTCGATGAACACCACCGTCGCGCCGTGGTCGATCAACCGCTGCAGCACCCCGATCAGCGTGCGTACATCAAGCGGATGCAGCCCCGTGGTCGGTTCGTCGAGCACGAACAGACTCGTACCTTGTCGACGGCCCAATTCGTTGGACAGCTTGAGCCGCTGCGCCTCGCCGCCGGAAAGCGAGGGCGTATCCTCACCGAGCGTCACATAGCCCAACCCCAGATCATGCAAGGTCTGCAACGACCGAAACACACGACGCCTCACGGCCGGAGCCATCGTGTCGACGG
>CALNAE010000359.1 GCA_937874315.1 uncultured Bifidobacterium sp.
CCATGCGCAAACACGTGTTCTGGGGCATCTGGATCGCCTTCTACATCAACATCACCTGCGGCTTGGCGCTCATCTCCCAAGAGAAGGACATCCTGCACGACGTGCTGCGCCAGTTCCCGCGATTCTCCTCCCTGAGTCCGGCCGCCTTCGCCGCGGCTACCGCGGGCATCATCGCCACGGTGCTCGCCGTGGATTCGGTGTTCAACACGCTTGGGCGCATCGGGTTCTCCACACTCTCCGATCATTTCAAGCGTCGCGAAACGAGCTACTTCATTATCTTCGTCATGTCCATCGCCGTCTGCCTGTTGCAGATCGTCACGAATAGCATCGACAACGCGCTGCTCTGGGCGGTGCTCGCCATGCTCTTCCTCGTCAACGCCGGCTATGGCGGCGGTTTCTCCACCCTGCCGGTGCTGCTCGATCAGCATTTCGGCACGAAAACCGTCTCCACCACGCACGGACTGACCCTGAGCGCTTGGGCCTTCGCCGGGCTCTCCGGCAACCAGTTGGCGTCCTTCGTCGTCACCCATGCACCCGATCAGGCACACCGCTATGCGGCGCTGATCCCCGTACTGGCGGTGTTGTTCGCCGTGGCATTGGCGTGCATCTGGCTGGTATCGCGGGCCAAGCCGCTGGGTGGCGTGGAGCGACGAGCGGGAGCGGTAGACGTGGACGCGAACGCGGTCTCGCGGTGAGCAGGGGCCGAATAGAGGCGGCGGCGCGGCTTACGGCAGGTCGTGTGGAGGCGGAGATGGCGGAGATAACGCAGAGCCCGAGCAGAGGTGTGACGGACATGTCCGTGCTGCCCATGGATGTGAGCCTCGCCCGCAGAGCCCGAGCAGAGGTGGGGTCGATGGAGCAATTTGGCCAGTAATATGGTCAGATTATGGCAAGGGAACCTAGTCATAATCTTCAGTGGGCGTTTTTCTAGGAGATCGACCGGCTTGGGCATGGTACCGGATTTGCTTCCACACGAGTATCGTTGGAATTTCAACGATACTCGTGCGGAAGCCGCTCATGGCTACAACGGCAAACGCCCACTAAACGAAAAATCCGCCCACTAAAGGCGAGCAACAAGCGATTTTTGGTATGAGCGCGGTCAGAGGCACAAAACGGGCAAGCATCATCAAAATGCGAAGAGCCGAAATACCACAGCAACCCCGAACATCGTCAAGCGGGGCGTCACAGCCAACTCCGAACATCGTCAATCGGGGCGTCACGCCCTCAAACGTATCACCGAGAACGTCACCGAGAACCCCGCCGATTTATGAGTTTTCAGACGCTTTTCGCAGAGCTTTCCCCGACAACGCCATCACAGTGTCAAGAAGCACGACGCATACTGTGTTCAGGCCCCGACTTTTATCTTCCTTTTCCTCTCCCGGGGCCGCCCCGCTTTATCCATATCGAAAAATCAA
>CALNAE010000360.1 GCA_937874315.1 uncultured Bifidobacterium sp.
CATCACTCTCATCCACACATCACTCTCATCCACACATCACTCACCCACATCACTTACCAAGCGGTCATGCAGATGCCGGTCATACCATCGAGCGGCCGGGACCGTGAACATCAGCAAGCCGCACACCACTGCGCCTCCGCCGGAGATCGCGAACACCCACTGCACGCCGATCGCGTCACCGACCGGTCCGGCGAACAACAGTCCAATCGGCCCGGCCGCGTTGGACAACGCCAGGCACACTCCGAATACCCGCCCAAGCTCCTGAGCCGGGAAACTCTCCTGGATCATGGCCATGGTCAACGTCCCCGGGAATGAAATTGCCAATCCCGCAAGCGCGTTAAGCACGGCAAATACCACGAATCCCGTCATATTGCCGGGAAGAAACGCACAGGCGACGAAAGCGACGCCGAGCAGCGCGATTCCCCAGATCGTGGGAACCATGCGATCCTTCCAAACGCCGAAGGCCCCGATCACCGCTCCCCCTGCCAACGAGCCGGCAGACCACAGCACCTCGACGACACCGGCCTGGAACACAGTGCCTTTGAAATATCCCAACGTCATCAGCGGGTACAGACTCGCCGCGGGCATGAACATCAGCGTGGAGAACGCACCTATGAGAATGATTGACCAGAGACCGTGGGCAGTCGCGATGCGCCGAAACCCGAATACCGCATCCACCCAGACATGAGGCTTATCAACTATCCCGCCGACGTTCGAGACGATACGGACGAACAACAGCACTCCGAGGCCGATGAAGGCTCCGAGGACATCGGTCAGGATCAGATAATTGATGGGAATGAATCCATAGAGCAAGGCGCCCAAAGCCGGTGAAACGATCATGGTTGCGGAATTCACCATGCCGAGCGTGCCATTGATTTTGGTGATCTGCTGCTTCGGCACCATCGTCGGCAGCATCGACTGTATCGTGGGCATCTGAAATGCCTGCGCCATGGATCGGACGAGCAACGCCGCGAACACCAGCCACAGCGGGAAACCGTGGTGTACCGTTCCCACGATGGACAGCATGATCGCGGCGGCCGCGGCGATCATGTCGGGGACGATAAGCAGTGCCTTCTTATTCCAGCGATCCACGAAGGTACCGATGAAGGGGCTTATCAGTACGGACGGAAGCATCGCCACGAGCGTCGCAAGGCTGAGGATCGTTGCGGATCCCGACTGCTGCGTGAGGTACCAAATGATGCCGTATTGCACGATCATCGAGGTGATGCCGGTGGCAAATTGACTGAACAAGAACAGATATACGTTGCGACGCCACGAACCGTCATCGGATGATACTGACGGCGCCGGCGCCGAAGTGGGCTCGGATGGCACAGGTGACGTAGCCGCCTCAGGGGGCTCATGCGACACATTGCGCTCAGGTGACTTAGTGAGCTCAGGCGAATTAGCCGGCTCGGACGCCCCACGGAATTCAGATCCACCCGGGTACGCTGATTCAGCAGATGC